>JAAZMX010000057.1 GCA_012798565.1 Candidatus Kuenenbacteria bacterium | reverse complement strand
TTTTTGGGGTAATTTTTGTTTATCTATGTAATCGTTAATTTCACTTTTCATAATATTTCTTATCATGCACGCAAAAAGTTCCTTTTTTTGATATCCATTTTTTTCTTTCGCTTGTCAAAAAATTTTTTATTCCCTTGTCTTTGATATGCTTTAAATTTTCTATCTCGCTCATTTTGTATCTCTCGCGGTATCTCTTATCCAAACGCATAAGCCTTTCGCAAGGAAATTTATTGCAGTCAAAACAGTATTCTCCCTGCCTGTTTTTGCAAAGCCTTATCGGACATTTTATGGGCTTTTGATTGACCTTCCTACCGCTAAAACAACCAGGGCATTTATTGCGCTCTCGCAAATAGTGGAGGCAGACTCCGCAATTCATCCCGCAAGGAGCAATTAAATTTGATTGCATATTATTTCGCCATGGCTTTAACTTTTAAAGCTTTCGGCATTTTTTCAATGGCATAGCGCAAGGCCGTGCGGGGCATTCGGGTTTTGTTTTTCATTACATAAGCAAACACTTCTTTTTGGTGGGACTCGCTTGCCGCTTTCAACATCCAGCCATAACCTTTTTGCACCAGATCATCAGCGTCTAAAAGTAAAATATCAGCAATCTCAAAAATATCTTTTAAAAACTTGCCATGTCTCCCTGGAATAATCAACGTTACTGCCGAGGCTCTTTTTACCCAGCGGTTTTTTGACTTGGCCCATTGTTTTAAATTCTTTAGGAATTCCGGGTACATTGCCACAAACGAACCAATGGTGTGGTTACACAAAGTGTCGCAGGATGCCCAGTTGGAAACATAATTTTTTATCCATTTCTCAAAAACCACCCAATCTTTTTTCTCATATTGTTTGTTTAGATAGTACGACCAGTTGCAGGCGATAAAAGATTCTTCCATGTAACCAGATTGCCACAGTTCTTCGCATAGGGCAAAAATTTCTCGCTTGTCTTTGTCCTGAATTTCTGGCCAATATTTCTTGCCGATTTGAAGTCCCAGGGCGGTTTTCATCCCGTACATTTTGACTGGCTCCTTGAAAAATCTCTCTCCGCTCTGTCTCATTTTTTCATCCGCGTTTTGTTTTAGTTCTTTGCGGATTTGGCTGATTATTGAGGGCATATTATTATCTTTCCAGTTTATTATACTGGCCTTTGGTAATAAAAATCCGGCGGTGGTTTGGATCGGTTAATTCTTGCTCCAATTCAAATCTTGAGCCATAATCCCAGCCGATGACTTTTTTCGTCTTGATATCAATGTCAATGTAGAATCTGGTGTTGGCATCTATTTTCTTGGTCATAAATATTATAAATTTAAGAACTCATTTTAGCTATAGCCGGTTGTTTATGTCTTTATTTTCTCACTTTTGAGCCATTTTGGCAAACAAAAAACAGCCCCGGGGCTGGTGGAGAATATTGGTCGGTCTCGCCTCGTGTTGACTCAAGTCGAAGCGGGCTAAAGCGGAATTGTCCCTCTACGAGTGATCCCCCAAAGGGGGAAACCGCCAACGCAAACGTAACTAAATCATATAAATGAACTGGTCGGGCTGGGCGGAATTGAACCGCCATTACACGCACCCGAAGCGTGCGTAATACCGTTATACCACAGCCCGACAATTAAACAACT
>JAAZMX010000056.1 GCA_012798565.1 Candidatus Kuenenbacteria bacterium | reverse complement strand
TGTTTATAGTTTGCTTATTAGCTCCTAATTGCCCCTTAAACAACTTTTTGTATAAGGTAAGGGTAAATCTACCATTTTAGCACCTTTAGAGGACTAAAAATTTTTACCCTATAATGTAAACAACGCTCGTGATTCTTACAATTAAATAATTAAAGAAAAATATGTCTAGAGAAAAAGCAGATATAAAAGATTTGAGTTTGGCCAAAGAAGGCCGGGAAAGAATAGAATGGGCAGATAGAGATATGCCTGTTTTAAAATTGATCCGGGAGAGATTTCAAAAAGAGAGTCCGCTTAAGGGGGCGACCATCGCGGCCTGTCTGCACGTGACCGCGGAAACCGCCAATTTGATGCGTACACTTCAGGCCGGGGGAGCCAGGGTGGCGCTCGCGGCCTCCAATCCGCTGTCGACCCAAGACGACGTGGCAGCGTCGCTTTTGAAAGATTACGGGTTGACAGTTTTCGCGATCAAGGGTGAAGATCGCGAAACATATTACCGTCATTTGAATCAAGTGATTGATTTTGGAGCGACGATAACTATGGATGACGGAGCTGATTTGGTATCACTTTTGCACTCCAGCAGAAGGAAAGAGGCGTCGAGAGTGATAGGCGGAACAGAAGAGACCACAACCGGAGTGGTCAGACTGAAATCTTTGGCTGAGCAGAAAAAACTTTTGTATCCGATCGTGGCGGTCAATGACGCGGAAACCAAACATTTTTTTGATAATCGTTATGGTACTGGGCAGAGCACTTTAGATGGGATTATCCGGGCGACAGATATGCTCATGGCTGGCAAGACGGTAGTCGTGGCCGGATATGGCTGGTGCGGTCGGGGATTTGCCAATAAAGCCAAGGGTATGGGAGCCAATGTTATTGTGACAGAAGTAGATGAAGTAAAGGCTTTAGAGGCGGCAATGGACGGTTTTCTGGTGATGCCCATGAGTAAAGCGGCGCCACAGGGAGATTTATTTGTGACTTTGACCGGAGATATTAATGTGATTGACAAGGAACATTTCAAAGCGATGAAGGATGGAGCGATTGTTTGCAACTCCGGACATTTTAACGCGGAAATCAATATCCCAGCTTTGGAGAAAATGGCCAGGGAGAAAAGAAGGGTAAAATATTTGGTTGATGAATATTTACTTGCCAATAAAAAAAGAATTTATCTTTTGGCGGAAGGCCGATTGATCAATCTGGCGGCGGCGGAAGGCCACCCAGCCAGTGTGATGGATATGAGTTTCGCTAATCAGGCCTTGTCGGCTGAATATTTGTTTAAAAATTATAAAAAGCTGGATAAAAAGGTTTATACAGTACCAAAAGAAATTGATAGAAAAATTGCTAGTCTAAAACTCAAAGCGATGGGAATCACAATAGATAGGCTGACAGCTGAGCAGAAGAAGTATCTGGGTTCTTGGGAAATGGGTACGTAGAAAGGCAAAGGGTAAAAGTATAAAGTGGAAATAAACGGAAATACAGTAGAGATAAAGGGAAATAAACTGTTTTAATGAATGGCGGGGATAAAACCCCGCTTTTTGCTCGTTTGGGGGTGGTGTGATATAATAAAATAGCAAAAAAGGGGGAGAAATCAGCTAATTATGAAATTATCGGCTTTGCAGAAATATATATTATTAGAGTGTTTTAACGCTAGAAATGGCAGGATTTTTCGTGGTAGCCTGGTTGATTTTTACAGCCAGACAGCCAAGCCACCCAAAAATGAATTGATGGTAAAAATTATTACCAAAAGCATAGAGAGATTAATAAAGAGAGATTTAGCAGTAGGCTTTGGCGAGATAACAAGCGAGAGGCAGTTTATAAAAGAGATCAGGATTACACCTGAGGGCCGGGTGGTGGCGAAGAAATTATTGGGCGAACAGATGAGAATTCCGCTAAAAAGGCCCGTCTCGTCGAGATCGAGCCGCGGCGGGCAAAAGGCAAAATTAAGACTAGGAAAGCAGCAAGCAAATTAAGCAAGTTAAGTAAACCAAGTAAGGGGAATAAGATTAAAATGATAAATTAAATTACAAGCATATGAATAAAAAATTGATAAAGTATCTAAATGATAATAAGGTCAAGTATCAATTGCTAGAGCACAGGACAGTTTATACAGCTTATGACGTGGCAGCAACGATGCACGTGAAGTTGGGCGAGATTGCCAAGAGTCTTTTGGTGAAATTCAATAAACCGTTTGAAGATGGCAGAAAACCCTATGCCTTGGCGGTGGTCGGAGCGGACAAGAACATTGATCTTAAAAAATTAAGCAAGGTGGTCAGTGACTGGGCAGTGAAGCTGAACCGAGAGTTGCGTGCGCGCAAGCCAGAGAAAGGCAAGAAGCCGGTGATAGATATTTATAATAAAATCGCCAAGACGGACTTGCCAAAAGAGAAGGATATGAAGGATAAATTTAAAGTGGGAGCTGGCGCGATGTCGGCTTTTGGCTCGTTTTACAAATTGCCTGTTTTTATGGATAAGGGTTTCAGCAAAAAAGAAAAGGCGATTTTTTCTTCAGGCAGTTTTACCGAGAGCATCAAGATGCCGGTGGCAGGTTTTATAAAATTAGAAAGAGTAATGATCGGGTCATTTGCCGGGCCGAAAGCCAAGAATAAGAAGAAAAAATAAAAAGTAATTATGCGAATAAAAGTGGATAATTTTGAGGGTCCGCTTGATTTGTTACTCAAATTGATTGAGCAAGAGGAGCTGGATATCACTCAAGTTTCTCTTTCAGCGGTGACTGAACAATATATCAGTTATATTGATTCTTTATCTGATAAAAAGCCCGACGTTTTGGCTGATTTTTTATTAATTGCAGCCAGGCTTTTGGTGATAAAGTCCAGGGCACTTTTACCAGAGTTGGCCTTGGGCGAAGAAGACTTCGCGGGAGATTTGGAACGGCAACTGAAACTGTATAAAAAATATTTGGAAGCAAGCGTGATACTCGGAGAGATGGCGACGGGCGGGCATTATGCTTATGGCCGGCCAGAGTATTTGGGCGTGATAGCGGGGGCGGAGTTCAGACCGCCAAGAACACTAAACATTAATAAATTAAAACTGGCAATGGAGGCGATCGTCGGGGAATTGGATGCTTTATCCAGACTGCCTAAAAAGACTTTGGCGCAGGTAATTTCCATTAAAGAGAAAATAGAGGAAATCAGAAACCTTTTGGCCGAGAGAAATTTTTTTCACTGGCATGAGTTAGCGGCCAAGGCCAAAAGCAAGACAGAGATCGTGGTCAGCTTTCTCGGTATTTTGGAGCTCAATAAGCAAAGACATTTGGCCATTGAACAAGAAGAAATTTTTGGTGAAATAAAGATTAGTAATTTAAGTCATCAATAACTTATGTTGAAAGCGCAAGTAGAATCAATATTATTTGTTTTGAATAAACCGATTGAATTGAAAAAAATAGCCAAATTGTGTCAGCGGTCGGAAGCAGAGATAGAGGTGGTATTGGAGAATTTAAAGGCTCATTACAACGGCGAAGAAAGCGGGATAAATATTTTGACGGTTGGCCAGGAAGTGCAGATGGTCAGTTGTCCCAGAAATAAAGATTTGGTTGAAGGATTGGTAAAAGAGGAGATAGAAGGAGAATTGACTCGACCTCAGCTGGAAGCCCTAACAGTAATCGCTTATCGTGGGCCGATTACCAAGATGGAATTGGAACAAGTTCGCGGGGTGAATTGTAGCCTGATTTTACGCAACCTAATTATTAAGGGTCTGGTGCAGACCGAAGAAGATAAAATAATTGAGCAGACAAAGTATCAAATTACTCCAAGTTTCATGAAACATCTGGGGGTAATGTCACCAAAAGAGTTGCCGAATTATCAGCAGTTGTCGAGCGCCGAGTCTTTGAATGAAATTTTAGCCAATAAAGAAGAGAGTGATGTTTAATTTTCTAATCAGTTTATTGATCGCCAGCCAACTGGCGCTGCCAGTTTCTGAAATCATTGGTTTGACCAGCCACCAGGAAATTTTTCCCAGACGCAAGATCACTGGCAGTTTTGGTCCAGTCATTGAGGCGGAGAGCGCTTTGGTTTTGGATGTGAACACAGAGAAGATTCTTTATCAAAAGAATGGTTTTAAGTCAAGGCCAATAGCCAGCATTACCAAGTTGATGACAGCCTTGGTTTTTTTGGAGAACAGTAGGACCTGGGATAAAAAAATAAGGATCACTCAAGACGACAAAAGTAATGGAGGCAAAGTGGTCTGGAAGCCGGGTGAGGAGGTAGAACTGAAAGATTTATTTAAGGTAGCACTAATCGGTTCAATTAACAGTGCCGCTTATGAGTTGGCCAGGGCGACGGAATTGAGTTATGATGAGTTTGTTGCCAGAATGAACAGTAAGGCAAAGGAATTGGGCTTGAAAAACAGTGTTTTTGTGGAACCAACCGGCTTGGATCAAGGTAATCAATCAACGGCGATTGATGTCGCCAAGCTGATAAAATTTGCTTTACAGCAAGAGGAAATAAAGGAAGCTCTGACTATGGCTGATTATACTTTCGATAATATCAATGGAGAAAGGCATAAAATAATAAATACCAACAAATTACTCAAAAGTTATTTGACTATTGTCGGAGGCAAGACCGGATACACGGAAGAAGCGGGTTTTTGTCTAGCTAATATGGTGCGCGGTCAAGAAATTGGCGGTGATATCGTGGTGGTAATTTTGGGAGCCGGTTCGGAAGAGGAAAGATTTCAGCAGAATAAATTTTTGTCGCAATGGGTGTTTGATAACTGGCAGTGGCAAGACCAATAAAAAGAGGATAAGGCGATACGGGGATCAAAACACGCTGGAGACAAACTAAAATAGAAAGATAATAATTGAAAAAAATTATTAACAAGTTTTTTCTATATGACTAAGCAAAAGAAAAAATACATAATTGCCAATTGGAAAATGAAACTTGGCCAAGCCGAGAGTCTAACCTTGGCCAAGGAAGTGAAGCGTAAATATAGGGATGGCGGCCAGGCAGAGATGGTGCTTTGTCCAACAGCGACAGCTTTGGCCGAGGTGGGAAAGATTTTGGCTGGCAGTAAGATAAAGTTGGGAGCGCAAAATATTTTTTATCATGACAGCGGAGCTTATACTGGCCAAATATCGCCGAAAGTGGCACGCGAGATAGGGTGTGAATATGCTATTATTGGACACTCAGAAAGACGCAAATTGGGAGAGACAGATGAAGATGTGAATCGTAAAGTGGAAGCGGCACTCAAGAATAATTTGATACCAATTGTATGTGTTGGAGAAACCTTTCGAGAATATGAGGAGAAAAAAACAGAAGTAGTTATTATTGGTCAGGTGACTAGAGCCCTGGAAGACATAAGCCTGAAGGAAGGACAAAAGATAATCATTGCTTATGAGCCGGTGTGGGTGATCGGCAGCGGCCAGGCAGTTGATCACGGGATATTTCAACACATCGTGCAGATTATTGTGCACACGGCCGTGGAAATGGGGGCAGAGTTAGCTGATAAATTCGAAGTGATTTACGGGGGAAGTGTAGACGAAGAAAACGTGAGGGAGTTTATTGTTGGCAATATTTCCACTGGCGTGATAGTCGGGAATAATAGCTTAGAAGCGGACAAATTAATTAAAATTGTTGAAAATATCAACGAGCTATGATTTATTTTATTTTAATAATTATAATTGTTTTTTGCGGTGCGGTAATTATTTATCTAGTCAGCAAGAAGGCCGCTAAATTGAAATTAATTGCGGTTGAAGAGATTCCCAAAGAAAAGCAAAGTGAAGTTAAGAAGCAGTTATTGGAATCGCAATTGCGCAAAAGGTTGTCCGGTCTCTTTGGAGGGATGATTGGTTTGGTGATGACGACGATCAAAAAAGTATCGGTAACGGCATCCAAAGCAATAAAAGTAGTGAGAGGGAGAAAAATAGAACGGTCATCGAGAAGGATGATTATAGAGAAGACAATTATTAAGGAAGAAAAAAAATTGGATAATGAGTGGCAGGAAAAATTCCAGCTGGCGCAAGATTTATTTAAGAAAAAAAGATTAGAAGAAGCAGAAGAAAAATATATTGACATTTTGAAAGATAATCCCAAAAATAAGGAAGTTTATATGGCGCTCGGGGAAATTTATATGAACCGTAAAGAATGGCAGTTGGCAGAGGAGACCTATCGACATGTAATGAGAATCGACCCAAATTTTTTGCCAGCTCAGAAGATATTGGCCGAACTTTTGGTGGCGAATAAGAAATGGGATGAACTAAAACAGTTGAGCCAATATATTATTAAAAATGGCTGCGAGGAGGCTTGGGTTTATATCAAATTAGGTTTTAGTTACCGTAAGACCGGCTATGCTGACGTGGCTGAAGAATATTTCGTGAAGGCAGTAGAGCTGGAGCCCAAGAATGTTCTGGCGCTTGACTATTTGATTGAGGCGGCTATAATAAACAAAAATAAACCGCTGGCGCTGAAAGCTTTTAATACTTTAACCGGTATAGAGAAGAATCCAATAAAGTTTCAGGGCTATAAAGACAAGATAGATATATTGTAGAATTTAATTTTTGTTGGCGTCGTAACTTTAGCCGTTGTAGCTCAGTTGGTAGAGCAACTCCATGGTAAGGAGTAGGTCCTCGGTTCAAATCCGAGCAACGGCTGTGGTCACGGCGACAACTCCATGGCCCCGCTCGCATCGCTACGCAAGCGCAGCGAAGTGTCGCGGGCAGGTAAGGAGTAGGTCCTCGGTTCACCCGGTCATTCAACTGGGCAAGAATCTGCGAGACGGCCCCCAGTAAAAGTTTTTATATTGTTTGTAAAAAACATAAATTATGTTTAAGTGTAAGATAATATTTATTAATTAATAAATATAATTATATGGATGAAAGCAATGAATTCGGGGCTATGTCATTTATAAAAAGGGCTGAAGCAAAAGATTGTAAAAAAATATGTGAAGTTTTAATTGATGGCAAGAAAGGGAGTTTCTTTGTTCCAGCTAGCGGAGTTCCTGATTTGTACATAGAGGGCTATGAAGAACCAATTATTAAAGTTGACATTGAGCAGGACGGTGAGGGTGAATATGTGCTTAAAGATTTGATAGAAGATCCGAGCAGGAAGGATATTCTTGCTCAATTGCCGGATGAGAGATATCAATATTATATAGAGGAAGTGCAAAGTTATATTCGTAAATTGAATAGAGAAGAATAGTTAATATATTGTAGAGAATAACCCGATGAGGGTTATTTTTTGTTATTTTATTTTGGCTAAGATAAGAATTAATTATTATTTATTTAGAGTTATCCACAGATAGGGATTTGCAGAGATAAAAATATATGATATATTTAAATCATCCTACCATCCAATCTCTCACAAAACCCCGCTTAACCGCACAAAACAAAAACCCAAACCCACCTAATTACCCCCAATCCCCCCAACACAGTTCTCTATAAAAAAAACAAAAACCAAACAAACCAAACAAACCAAACAAACCCTACTATTTTTTGAGAAGATCTTTATAAAGGTCAATTCAAAAAATCGTAGGGTTTTTTGGTATTTGTAATATTATTTAGATTTTTGTATGATTAAGGCAGGCGTGATTATTTATAAATTGAAAAAAATATATGAAAATAATTATTAATTGGCTTATTAATACAGTGGCGGTGACAATCGCGGCTTTTTTAATACCCGGCGTAAAATTGACGGGTTTAGGAGCGGCTTTATTGGCGGCGGTGGTTTTGGGATTGGTGAACGCGGTGATTAAGCCAATCTTTATTATTTTGACTTTGCCGATCAATATTTTGACGCTGGGCCTTTTTACCTTGGTGATCAACGCCTTAATGGTGTTATTGGTTGGCAAATTGGTGCCGGGTTTTGAAGTTTCTGGTTTTGGGTGGGCGATGCTATTTAGTATTATCTTAACGATAGTGAGTGCGATTTTGAATGCCATGACTAAAGAATAGTTATTTATACTTTTAGTGCAGGATTATATTTTTCTTAATTTTTTCTGATAACTAATCGCAAAGCGGTGGGCTTCATCGCGGGCGTGGATTAGCAAATTTTCGTTGGCTTGAATAAAGCCAGCGATTTTTTGATTGTTTTTGTCAAAAATAAATTCATTTTTTTTGCGGGTGGGGCCTTTGGCGATGCCAATAACCCTGGGCACAAGATTTTGCGCCCCTACGGTAGGCAAAACATTTTTGACAGCATTAACTTGAGGAACGCCACCATCAATAAGAATTAAATCTGGCAAGGGCCAATTATTATTAAAACGGCGAGTAATAATTTCTTTTAAACAATCGACATCGCTTTGACCAGAGACGGTTTTGATTTTAAATTTGCGATACTCGGATTTGACTGGGCCGTGATTATCAAAAACAACCATACTGCCGACCTTGCCAGTGGGGCCGAGGTTGGAAATGTCATAGGCTTCAATCCTAACGGATTGAAGCGAATTTCCAATTTCCAACCCGCCTGCCGGACGGGCAGGTTTCCAATTTCCAAAATTATTTGTGAATAAATCTTTATTTAATAAAGTGACATCCTGAATATGCGACAAGGATTTGATTTGATTACGCAATCTCGCAGCTTCTTCAAAATTTTGTTGACGCGAAGCTAGAGTCATCTGTTTTTTTAGATTACTCAGCAGTCTTTTTTTGTTACCTTTTAAAAATTCGGTTAAAGGTTTGATAACTTTTTCCCGATAATCTTTGCCTGTAATTTCGCCAGTACAAACACCAAGACAAGATCCGAGCTGATAGTCAAAACAGGGTTTTTTTCTCCCACCACCCCCTACCCCCTCCTCAGGCAGGAGGGGAGGAGAACAACGGGAAACGTAAAATAATTTGTGGAGAATTTTTAGGGTTTCACCAGTATTGAGGGAGGGGAAAGGGCCATATAAAAATTTCCAATTTCCAATTTCCAATTTCCAATTACTTTTTTCTTTCAATAAGTTGATCTCATGTTGGCGGATGGTTATTAGTCTGGAAAATTTTTCATTGGTGATGGCTAAATAGTTCCAACTTTTATCATCTTTCCAATCCACATTATATTTTGGACGATATTTTTTAATGTAATTGCCTTCTAAAATTATGGCTTCTAAAACTGAATCGGTTTTAATAGTTTTAATATTTTTCACTTCGTGGATCATGGATTCAATTGGGCGGAGATTTTTTTGGCCAATGGAAAAATAACTTTTCACTCTGCTTTTTAGGGAAGTGGCTTTGCCAATATAAATAAGCTCACCTTTAGAATTATAAAAGAGGTAAATACCGGGAGAGGGGGGAAGGGATTTTAGTTGTTGGGTGGTTGTTGACATAAAAATGAGAAATTGTTAAGGTTGAGTAATAAAAAACAAGAACCTAAAATAACGGGAGGGAAAGCTATGAAGAATATTTACTGGTCAAATTTTTGGGCCATGGTTTTGGTGACTGTGGCCTATGTTGTCTTAACTTATTTTATCGAAGACGCATCATATGTGGCTCCGATGACCACTTTAGTGGCGGTTTTGGCCTTTGCCGCTGCATTACTTCGCTTGGCCTATCTTAATGCAGTGGCTTTTTTAGTGGCGGCATCAGCGGCCGCCTTGGCGGCACCAATGGTCTACTATGGGATAGTGACCTTGGCAGTAGCTTTGGCATTGGCTTTGCTCAAAACCAAGACTAAACAGAACAAAATAAAAGTTTGTCTGGTTTCGTTCGTCCAAGGGTGTGCTGATTTGGGAATTTTTTGGGTTATCCGCCATTTTATGCCCTAATTGCTATCCCCATTCCAGTGTTAAACTGTGAGTGGGGATTTTTTTATTTCAAAATTTTTCGTAGATATTCTCCAGTGTGAGAAAATTTGTATTGAGCGATTTGTTCCGGTGTGCCGGCAAAAATAAGTTCACCACCTTGATCGCCGCCTTCGGGCCCAAGATCAATGATCCAATCAGCGCATTTGATTAAATCCAAATTGTGTTCAATGACCAAAATAGTATTGCCTCGATCAACTAAGCGTTGTAAAACCATAATTAGTTTTTTAACATCATCGTAATGCAGACCAGTGGTCGGCTCATCCAGTAAATACAGGGTTTTGCTAGTGTCGCGTTTGGCCAATTCTTTGGAGAGTTTAATTCTTTGAGCTTCGCCACCGGATAGGGTAGTGGCCGATTGACCAAGGGTCAAATAATCCAAACCGACTTCATTTAATATTTTCAGTTTATCGTAAATAAAAGGAATGTCTTTGAAAAATTTCTCGGCCTCGGCAATGGTCATGTTTAAAACATCGGAAATATTTTTATTATTATAATGAATAGCCAAAGTTTCTTTGTTAAATCTTTGGCCCCGACAGGCATCGCAGACAATTTCCACGCTGGGCAAGAAATGCATTTCAATCTGGAGGGTGCCGTGGCCGGCACATTTTTCACAGCGGCCACCTTCTACGTTAAAACTAAAACGACCAGGACCAAAGCCTTTCATGCGCGCTTCAGGGGCCATAGCAAAAAGATTGCGGATTTCATCAAAAGCTTTGGTGTAGGTGGCCGGGTTGGAGCGTGGCGTGCGGCCAATGGGCGATTGGTCAATTTCAACAATTTTATCAATATATTCAGTGCCGGTAATGGATTTATGGGCGCCGACTTTGTATTTAGTATGATTGAGGCGATTATTAATAGTGCGATAAATAATGGATTCCATCAGAGTGGATTTGCCAGAGCCAGAAACACCAGTCAGGCAAACAAAACGACGGAGCGGTATGGCCACTTTAATATTTTTTAAATTATTTTCTGAAGCGCCGGTAATTTTTATTTGAGGCGTGGAAGAATCAATTTTGCGACGTTTTTGTGGTAGGGGAATGGTGAGTTCTCGGCGAAGATATTGGCCGGTAAGGGATTTTTTAGGATCACCGATAGACATAATTTTACCACGAGATTCTTCATCCCGCTTGGCAGCGGGATTCAGAATAAAATTTGTGTCACCGGAAAAAATAATGTTACCGCCATTGACGCCAGCGCCGGGGCCGATGTCCACAATCCAATCACTCATTAAAATTGTGTCTTCATCGTGTTCGACGACAATAATAGTGTTGCCAACATCAGCCAAATTTCTAAGAGCATTAACTAATTTTTCATTATCTCTTTGGTGCAAACCGATCGTCGGTTCATCCAAGACATAAAGCGCACCCACTAATCGAGTGCCGATTTGCGAGGCCAAGCGAATTCTTTGGGCTTCGCCGCCAGACAGCGTGCCGGCTTTTCTGTTTAAACTAATATAATGTAAACCGACATCCAACATAAACTGCAGACGATTTTTTATTTCATTTAAAACCACACCGGCGATTTCCAGATCGCGGGCGGAAATATTATTTTCAATTTTATCCAATAAGATTTTGGCCTGGCCAATAGTTTCATTGGTAAAATCCCAAATGTTTTTGTTATTAATTTTTACGGAGAGGGCGTTATCATTTAATCTTTTGCCGCCACATTTGGGACAAGGAGTTTCAGAAAACAAGCCGTCAGTGCCGAGACCGGTACAATGTTCACAATAACCATAGGGAGAATTAAAAGAAAAAAGACGCTGTTCAATTTCTGGAAATGAATAACCGTCATGGGGGCAAGAATATTCGGTAGAAAAAATTTGTTCTTCTTTGTTTGGATAGATGATAGCACAAAGACCATTGGATAAATCCACGGCGGCTTCGATGGCTTCATTTAGGCGACGGTTGAACTCTTGGCCGTTGGTTTTTTCTTGAGTTAAAGGCAGGCGGTCAACAACCACCTCAATGGTATGTTTGAAATTTTTTTGCAGGATAATGCGATTGCGCAGAGATTTTATTTTGCCATCCACGCGGACTTCCAAAAAACCAGAATTATAGAAATCATAAAGCATCTGATAATATTCGCCTTTGCGTCCTCGGACAACAGGAGAGAGAATAAGAAGTTCGTTATCTGTTTGAGTTTTTGACAGTACCCCCTCCCTCCGCTTCGCGGAGTACTCCCCCTTGGCAAGGGGGAGTTTTTTGAGGTTTTTATGAACTTGCACTGCCATTTCATCAGTGGTCATTTTGGAAAGTTTGGTGCCACAGATGGGGCAATGCGGTTCGCCAATGCGCGCATAAAGGACGCGTAGATAATCGTAAATTTCGGTGATAGTGGCCACGGTGGAGCGGGGATTGGCGCTGTGCGCTTTTTGATCAATAGAAATGGCCGGAGATAAACCATCAATTTCATCAACATCAGGTTTTTGCATGCCACCCAAAAATTGGCGGGCGTAAGAAGACAGAGATTCAATATATCTCCGTTGGCCTTCAGCAAAAATGGTATCAAAAGCCAGACTGGACTTGCCAGAACCAGACAGTCCTGTAAAAACAATCATTTTATTTCTTGGTAATTCCAAGCTAATATTTTTTAGGTTGTGCTCGCGCGCACCTTTGATGGTGATTTTGTCTTGCATAGTAATTCATTAAAACATTAAAGCATTAAAGCATGAAAGCAATTGTCATCCTCGGGCGGCCCGCCCAGGGCGGGGAGACCCGGGGATCCAGTTTTTTTGTCTGGATTCCCGTTTTTACTCGCCTCGTTAAAGCTCCGGCGAAGCGGGCGGGAATGACAGAAAAAGCCACAATACACAAATACCGCCCTAAGGTGGAGATATAGGGGGTAAGTGAAAAGATTTGATTAGGTTTAATAATATTCTACTTAGAGCGTCGTGTCAATTCGTGTCGCAACTCCTTAATCTCATCACGCAGGATGGCAGCGAGTTCAAATTCCAAACTTTTGGCGGCCATCTTCACCCACGCACCTTTCCTATTCATGAGATTGAAAAATAGAACTTAGAGTGCAGTGCTCGCCTGCGGCTATGGTTGCTTAGGTTTATTGTTTCTACTATGGAAAGGTGAGGGGTTCCGCTCGCCTGGGATTTTTTTTAGTTCGTGAATTTCATCGCGTAAAATCGCTGCCAATTCGAATTCTAATCCCTTAGCGGCTCGCTTCATCTGCTGTTCTTTGTCTTTAATAATTTCGGCGGTGGGGCGTTTGTCCCCTTTGAGATCTAAAGAAAGAATAGCTTTGGTTCGGGATTTATCTTTTAACTGGCGGGCTGTTCGTGAGTCGCCTTTGCTGGTAATGCCAAATTCTTCTAAAATATTTTTAATATTTTTTTCAATAGTTTTGGGGGTGATGCCATGTTTTTTGTTGTAGGCCAATTGAATTTTGCGCCGGCGGTCGGTTTCTTTGACTGCCTCTTTGATAGAGTTGGTAATATTGTCAGCGTAAAGAACCACTTGGCCATTGACATTTCTAGCAGCCCGGCCAATAGTTTGAATCAGAGAAGTTTCATTGCGGAGGAATCCTTCTTTGTCAGCGTCTAAAATTGCCACGAGAGAAACTTCGGGGATATCCAAGCCTTCACGGAGCAAATTGACGCCGACAATCACATCAATTTTGCCCTGACGCAGATCAGTGATGGTTTGGATTCTGTCCAGGGTTTCCACGTCGCTATGGAGATATTTAACCTTTATTTTTTTTCTTTCTAAATATTCTGTTAAGTCCTCGGCCATGCGTTTGGTTAAAGTAGTCACCAAAACACGTTCGTGTTTTTTAATACGATCTTCAATGCGAATAAGGAGGTCTTCGATTTGAGATTTTGGCGATACCCCCTTCCTCCGCTTCGCGGAGTACTCCCCCTTGGCAAGGGGGAGATTCCCTCCGGCCACGATTGGTCTAATGATAACTTCTGGATCAATCAAGCCAGTTGGTCGGACAATTTGTTCGACAATTTGCTCGCTTTCGCGAATTTCGTCCGCGGCCGGTGTAGCAGACATATATATGATTTGGTCTATTTTTTGAGCAAACTCATAGGCCTTGAGTGGGCGGTTGTCCCGAGCGGAAGGTAGTCGGAACCCATGTTCAACAAGCGTGTCTTTTCTGGCTTTGTCGCCATTGTACATCCCGCGGATTTGGGGGAGAGTGACATGAGATTCGTCAATGATGGTGAGGAAATTATCTTTTCCAACCCCACCCTTAGTAAGGGGAGGGGTGTTGGCAGTAAAATAATCTAACAAAGTAAAAGGTGGTTCGCCGGCTTGGCGATTTTCAAAATGGCGGGAATAGTTTTCAATGCCATTGCAATAGCCAATATTTTTAATCATTTCCAAATCATAACGGGTGCGACGTTTTAATCTTTCATACTCTAAAATTTTATTTTTCTTTTTAAAATAGTTTAATTGCTCTTTGAGTTCGACATTGATAGATTTGAAAGCACGCTCCCGGGCTTCGGGGCTGGCGACATAATGTTTGGCCGGGAAGAGCCAAATATCTTTTAATTCATTTTTTATTTTTCTAGTGATGGGATCAAGAGATTCTATAAATTCAATTTTTTCGCCAATGATTAAGCGATAGATAATTTCTTCATTAACCGGCATGATTTCCAGAGTTTGACCGCGCAAACGAAATTGACCGCGACGCAGATCGGCATTGGTGCGTTCAAATTGCATACTGATCAATTGCTTGGTTAATTCTTCCCGATTTAAATTTTGATTTTGTTGTAAATGCAAAACAATACTCTCGTATTCTTCAGGAGAACCAAGGCCATAGATGGCCGAGACAGAGGCAACAATAATCACATCGCGTCTGGTCATTAGAGCTTGAGTGCAAGCATGGCGCAGGCGATCTATTTCTTCATTAATTTGCGCCTCTTTTTCAATATAGGTGTCGGTATGAGGCAAATAGGCCTCAGGTTGATAGTAATCATAATAGGAAACAAAATATTCCACCGCATTATTTGGAAAGAAATCGCGAAATTCTTGGCAGAGTTGGGCAGCCAAGGTTTTATTATGAGAAATCACTAAGGTAGGTAGTTGAATTTTTTCAATCACCCCGGCAATGGTAAAAGTTTTACCCGAGCCAGTCACGCCAAGAAGAGTTTGTTTTTTTAGTCCAGACTCAAGACCGGCGATTAATTGTTTAATCGCTTGGGGTTGGTCACCGGAGGGCTCAAATTTGGATTTAAGTTGGAATTTCATATTGATTTTAATTATAAGAGAGAATTTTGTTTTTTTCAATGGCGTGTTATAATAATTAAGAAAGGTCTTAGTTTAATAATTTAATAATTTAATAATTTAATAAGTAATTGTAACATTATGAATAAATTAAAAACATTGGATTGGGTTGCCCTTATTTTGATAATTGTCGGCGGCCTAAACTGGCTTTTGGTGGGCTTGTTTAGTTTTGATTTGGTGGCGGCGATTTTTGGCGCCATGTCTATTATTGCCAGGGTCGTTTATGTTTTAGTGGGTTTGTCTGCTGTATATATCTTGTTGGTTTCCGGCAAGTTTGCTAAAAAATAAGGATTTAGCGCTTGAGAGGTGTCCCCAAAAACAGGGGGCATCTTTTTTTGACTAAAGTCCCCAAAAAACATATAATTAATTATATTATAAAAGGGAATAATTAATTAAAATTCGGCCATTTAATGGGCCGGATTAAAAAGGAAATATATGGAAATTCTGAATCAAGAGCATACTCGTAAGCCAATGATGTGGTATAAGATTTTGGTGTTGCTATGCGTGACGGCGATCGTGATAGTTTCCGTGGTGATGGCTTTGCGCAAGGACGACTTTAATAACCAGTTTTCAGTATCAGCCACGGGTCGAGTTTTTGCCAAACCAGATATTGCCAATTTAACTGTCGGTATTAAAACTGAAGCTAAAGCTACTGCGGCTGAAGCTGTTAAGGACAATACTAAAAAAATGAACGAAATTATTGATGTTTTAAAAAAGGTTGGTATTGAAGAAAAGGATATTAAAACAACAAATTATAATTTAAACCCGGTTTATGATTGGTCTTCCAGTCGTCAGGTTTTGCGTGGTTATGAAATTAGTCAAAATGTAGCCGTAAAAATTAGAGATTTGGATAAAATTGGCGAGGCTATTGCCAAAACAACCGAGAAAGGCGCTAATCAAATCGGTAATATTGAATTTACCATTGATGATGAATATGAATTAAAAGCGGAAGCCAGAGACGGGGCGATTGAAAAAGCTAAAGAAAAAGCTGAGGCCATTGCCAAGAAAACTGGTATGCATTTAGGTAAGATTGTTAATGTTTATGAAAATCAGGTTTATCAACAACCAGTTTATAGTAATTATGCCAAAGACATGGCTTATGGTATGGGTGGAGCGTCAGAAGTGGCTGTACCTTCAATTCAGACGGGACAAAACGAGGTGAGCGTGGAAGTGACGGTCGTTTATGAAGTGAAGTAAGTATAATACAAAAAAATAAGATTTATGAATGTTTTTATAAAAGATTTAGCGCAATTTAAAGATAGTGAAGCCACATTGCGTGGTTGGATTTATAATTTTCGCTCATCGGGCTCGATTATGTTTTTGCAGTTGCGCGATGGGACTGGTTTTTGCCAGTGTATTTTGGAAAAAGAGACCCTGAAACAAGTTCAGGGTGACAATCGGGGCGAAGAAAAATGGAATGAGGCGCAGAAAATAACTCTGGAAACTTCGGTTGAACTGTCTGGCGTAGTGACCGAACACCCAAAACACCCGGGTGAATTTGAATTGCAGGTCAAAGATTTTAAAATTTATCAGATACCAGAGGAAGAATATCCGATTGCCAAAAAAGAACACGGGCCGGAATTTTTGTTGGATAATCGGCATTTGTGGCTACGCTCCAGCCATCAATGGGCGATTCAGAAAGTGCGCGATACTTTGATTCGTGGTTGCTATGAATGGATGAATCAAAATAATTTTGTAAAATTTGATTCGCCGATTTTAACACCGGCGGCGTGTGAAGGCACAACCACACTTTTTGGCGTGGAATATTTTGATTTAGGCAAGGCCTATTTATCACAATCAGGACAACTGTATTTGGAGGCGGCAATTGCTTCACTTGGTCGGGTGTTTGATTTTGGGCCAGTATTTCGCGCGGAAAAATCCAAAACCAGAAGGCATTTGACCGAATTTTGGATGATGGATGCCGAAGCGGCATTTGTGGAGCATGAAGAAAATTTAAAAATTCAAGAAGAATTAATTTCCTACATGGTGCAAAAAGTTTTGGCGGAAAATAAAGTGGAATTGGCAATTTTGGAACGCAATATTAAACCTTTGGAAAATATCAAGTCGCCGTTTTATAGAATTACTCATGCTGAGGCTGTAAAAAAATTACGCGAATTGGGGAGCGATATCGGCGAGATGGATGACCTCGGCGCTGATGATGAAACAATTTTGACTAAACAGTATGATAAGCCAATTTTTGTGGAAAAATATCCGGCGGAAGTCAAAGCGTTTTATATGAAGCGTGATCCGCAAAATCCAAAATATTGTCTGAACGCCGATCTCTTGGCGCCGGAGGGTTATGGCGAAATTATTGGCGGCTCGCAAAGGGAAGAAGATTATGAAACTTTGGTGAAAAGAATTAAGGAACACAATTTACCAATGGAAGCATTTCAGTGGTATGTTGATTTGCGTAAATTTGGTTCTGTGCCACATAGTGGCTTTGGATTTGGTTTAGAGCGAATTGTGGCATGGGTGTGTGGTTTGCAGCACGTGCGGGAAACGATTCCGTTTCCGAGGATGATAAATCGACTTACTCCGTAAGAATTTTAAATTTTAATCCCGAGAGCTCGGGACAAATTTTAAAATAATTTTAAAATTAAAAATTTAAAATTGAGATTTGTTTTAAAATTTAAAATTTAGATTTTAAAATTATTAATGAATAAATATATGACCAGGACTATATCAAAAGATGTGGTAACTAAAATTAATGAAACAGTTAGACTCAATGGCTGGGTGAATAGTCGGCGCAATATGGGCAAGATTGTCTTTTTGGATATGCGTGATCGCTGGGGTATCGTGCAGGTGGTGTGTGTACCAAACGAACTCGATGATGTATCTAAAGAAGTTTTAAATGAAGTCCGACCGGAATTTGTCTTGGAAATTGAAGGCGTGGTGCAAGCGCGCGGAGAAAAACAAATTAATCCCAATTCGCCAACTGGCACGGTGGAAGTTTTGGCTAAAAAAATTGTGGTGTTGTCCAAAGCAGAGACGCCGCCATTTGAAATAGACAATGAAGAACGACAAGCCAATGAGGAATTGCGTTTGAAATATCGGTATCTGGATTTACGGCATGAGCGGATGAAACAAAATATTGTCTTGCGCCACGAAATCGCCAGAGCGACCAGGGAGTTTTTTTATAAAGAAGATTTTTTGGAAATTGAAACGCCCTATATTTCTAAATCAACACCCGAGGGCGCGAGAGATTTTTTGGTACCCTCGAGACATTATCCGGGTAAATTTTTTGCCTTGCCGCAGAGCCCACAGCAATATAAACAACTTTTGATGGTAGCTGGCGCGGAAAAATATTTTCAAATGGCTAGATGTTTCCGCGATGAAGATTCCAGAGGCGACCGCCAGCCAGAATTTACTCAAATGGATTTGGAAATGTCTTTTGTGGAACGTGATGAAGTGATGGAGTTAAATGAAAGAGCTCTGATTGAAGTGGTTAAAAAGGTGGCGCCAGAAAAAAAGATTCAAGAGATCCCTTTTCCCAGAATGAGTTACAAGGAGGCGATGGAAAAATATGGCACCGATCGACCAGATTTGAGAAAAGATAAAGAAGATCCAAATTTGTTAGCTTTTTGTTGGGTGGTAGATTTTCCGTTTTTCGAAAAGACGGAAGATGGTGGCTGGACTTTTACGCATAATCCATTTTCTCTACCCAAACCAGAATATATTGAAGATTTGATGAATAAAAAAAATATTGAGTCGATTTTAACGACTCAATATGACGTGGTTTTAAACGGCTATGAGATTGGCGGGGGAAGTATCCGGGCGCATAGACCAGAAATTTTAAAAACAACTTTTGAAATTATGGGTTATGGTGAAAAAGAAATTCAAGCCCAGTTCGGACATGTTTTGGAAGCTTTTAAATTTGGCACGCCACCACACGGCGGTATTGCTTGGGGTTTTGACCGTTTGGTAATGTTATTGGCGGGCGAACCAAATATCCGCGAGATTATTGCTTTTCCCAAAACCGCAGATAACCGCGACCCAATGATGGACGGACCAAGCGAAGTGAAGAGGGAGCAGTTAGAGGAATTGGGGATAGAAATTAAAAATTAAATATTAATTATGGAAGGAAAAGAGAGAATGGGAACATCCGAGACAACTGAAGGATCAAATAATTTGACACTCAAAATAAAGGAAGCTTTGGATTACTGTAAGGCACTCGATGAAGCTTATTCAGGTAGTAGTCCGGAAAGGGGGGGCGAATAGCGGATTTTTTTAAGTTTAATGCAAAGACAATAAAAAGATTGCAAGAACTTTCAGTTTTGATGAGTTTTAACCCAAAAGAAGCAGCCGAAGCGGAAAGAATTTGTAATGAGTTAGAAGGGGCATACGATAAATTTTTAGCAGGATCATGATCCCAAATTTTTTTCACAAAAAACCAATACCGGAAAAACTACCAGCGGAAATGGAAAAAATTGTTCAGGAATTAAAGCAAGTGTCTGGCCAGAATGAATGTTTGGAAAAAGTTTTTCAAGTAATAACGGCGAGATATCGGGGTTTTCGTTTCCGGACTTATACGCGGATTCACGAGGCGTTTCATAGCGACTTGGAGAGATTATGGAGCAAAAAGGGTTTTATGCATTGTCACGTGATGAATTATTTGCTTAGAGTTTTTTTGGTGAAGAGTGGCTGGTTTGTTGATGAGGATATAGAGTTAAAATACAGTTTGGTGTGGTATATTTCACCGCATCAATATTTGCAGATCAGAATGAAGGATGGTCGGCGAGTAAAGGTTGATCCGTGGAACGCTTATTATGGCAAGAAGCTGGGTGACTGGGCACATGGCTTTCACTAAATATTTATGCAGGTAGAATTAGTAAAAAATAAAATTTATTGGACAGAGCACGCGCGAGAAAAAATGCGTTATTATGGTTTGAGCGAAAATAGGGTATTAAGAATTTTGCGTCATCCCAAAAGGGCGGAAGAGGGGATAACGGAGAATACCACGGCGGCGATGCAGAGAGCCGGGTCAATAAAACATCCGTATGAGATTTGGATGATGTACCAGGGTAAATCCCAAATCCCAAATTCAAAATCCAAAAATAAGGAAAAACAAATAGTGATTATCTCGGCGTGGAAATATCCGGGGATAACAAAACCGGGAGCGGAGATACCGATGCCGGAGGAAGTGAGAAATGAATTAAGAATTATGAATAATGAAGACCGCTGATGAGGCGGTTTTACTTTTGGGCGAGAATAATTTGATTGATCCAAACATCCTTTTCTTTGAGAAGGATGTTTTTGATTATGGCGAAGGAAAGGGTTTGTAATTTTTTGATAACTTGTTCAGGGCGGTGATAGTAGGACTCAATAATAATTTGTCCTTGTTTGGTCTGGAGGGCGGGCGGGCGTTTTTGGTTGATGTTGGTGATGGCTAAGATGCCACCGGGTTTTAAAACACGATAGGCCTCGGCAAAAAAATATTTTGGTTCTTTGAGGTGGACAATTAAAAAAGCAGCGACAACGATGTCGAAAGAATTATCAGGTAGCGGGAGTGATTCGGCATCGGCGACGATTGTTTGAATATTTTTATTTTTTTTGCTCAAAATTTTGAGGATCTCGGGGGAGATATCCAGAGCAGTGACATCAGCCCCCTTTTCCGTTAAACGCAAAGATAGGCGACCAGTGCCAGCGCCAACATCAAGAATTTTTTTGCCAGATAACTTACCCAAGAGCGGCAGGAATTGGTTTTGCTCAAAAGAATCCAAATAGGCTAGCTTTTGGTCATAAAGGGGGGCGTGGAGATTATAGCCAGTTTGGGAATCAAGAATTTTTATTTTTTTAGACATAAAAATAAAATATTAAAGCAAATATAACATTTTAAGTTTGATTGGTAAAGTTTTGCTAGAAAAGTTGATTTGCGGTAAAATTGAATCATGCAAAAGTTGGCCCACAAACCAGATTATGTTTTGGTTACTCTCATCGGTTTGGTGATAGTTTTGGGTATGGTGATGCTGTCATCGGCCTCGTCGGTTTTGGGTTATACCAAGTTTCATGACAGTTACTGGTACGTGAAACACCAGTTTTTGTTGGGTTTTTTGCCAGGTTTGGTTTTATTTTTATTTTTTAGCCGGACAGACTATCGTCTTTGGAAAAAAATAGCGCCTTTGCTATTATGGTTTTCTATCGGACTTTTAGTACTGGTTTTTATTCCCGGTTTGGCGGCCGGTTATGGCACAGCCAAATCATGGATCAATGTTTTCGGTTTTTCTTTACAGCCGTCGGAAATAGTCAAATTAACCTTTTTATTATATTTGGCGGCGTGGTTGGAAAAAAGAAAAGAAAAGGTGCATGATTTTGCTTATGGTTTTTTGCAGTTTTTGGTTTATTTGGGCTTGGTGGCGGGATTGATTATCATCCAGCCGGATGTGGGGACAGTCTCTATTTTGGTTTTGACCAGTGTTGTCGTATTTTATGCTGGCGGGGCGCGTTTGGGACATATCATGTTGGTTGTTACCGGCGCAGCAGCGGCACTGGGCGCTTTAATCGCGGCGGCGCCTTATCGTTTGAAAAGATTAACCGCTTTTATGAATCCGGAAGCTGATCCCTTGGGTATTGGTTATCATGTCAAACAAGCGCTTTTGGCCATAGGTTCGGGCGGCTGGTTAGGTCTGGGATTGGGCCAGTCAAAACAAAAATACCAGTATTTGCCAGAAGTGGCCGGGGATTCAATTTTTGCGGTAATAGCGGAGGAGCTGGGTTTTGTTATTACGACATTGTTTATTATTTTATTTTTAGCTATTTTTTATCGAATGATGAAAATTGCCCAAAGAACGCCAGACACTTTTGGCCAATTGGTGGTAGTTGGCGTGGGGGTTTGGCTTTTGGGGCAGTTTTTTGTTAATATAGGAGCAATGCTCGGATTGATGCCTTTGACTGGTTTACCCTTGCCATTTGTGAGCTATGGGGGGACAGCGATGATGACACTTCTGGCGGCGGTAGGAATAGTGGTGAACATATCCTGCCATACCGAGGAGCGGCCAGTGGTCAAGGCCTTAAAAAGTTTTCGTTAAACTATTTATGAAAGTTTTATTTGCCGGTGGCGGGACAATGGGCTCGGTGACACCATTGATCGCCGTAGCTGAAGTCTTGAAGTCAAGGAATCCGGGCGCGGATCTATATTGGCTTGGCACCAAAACAGGACCGGAAGGAAAGGTGGTGCGGCATTATAATATTAATTTTAAAAGCATTACTGCCGGGCGGTTAAGGCGCTATTTCAGTTGGCAAAATTTTTTGGATTTTTTTCGAGTGATTGCCGGTTTTGTTGAGTCGCTCTTTATCTTAATGAAGATCAGGCCAGGGGTAATTGTGTCGGCTGGCGGGTTTGTGGCGGTGCCAGTTGTTTGGGCTGGCTGGCTATTGAACATTCCGAGTGTGATTCATCAGCAGGATGTGAAAGTTGGTTTGGCGAATAGACTATGCGTTGGGGCAGCCAAGAAAATCACGGTTTGTTTTCCGGAAACGGCTAAAAAATTTCCCCAGAGAAAAACAGAAGTCATTGGCAATCCAGTGGGCAATAATTTACGAGCGGCAGAAAAGATAGATCAGGCAAAGTGGCGTATTAAACTTGGGCTCAAAGAGGATTGGCCAATAGTGGTGGTAACAACCGGAGGCACGGGCGCTATGGGGGTGAACGAACTGGTGATGGATGCGCTGAAAGGCTTGACAAAATTTTGTCAGGTGATTCATATCACTGGCCAGCACAAGGCGGAAGATAATTTTGAGCATGAAAATTATGTTCAATATGAATTTTTGGTTAATATCACTCCTTTGATTGCCATGGCTGACGTGGTAGTGATTAGGGCAGGAATGGCGACTTTGACAGAGGTGAGTTATTTGGCCAAACCGGTGATTATTATACCCATCCCCAACTCACACCAGGAGCAAAATGCCAGTTATTTTTATGAGCGCGGAGCGGCGGAGGTACTACGGGGAGAGGAATTGGACAGTGATGATTTGGTTAAAAAAATTAAAGGATTAATAGACAATAAAAATAGACGGAAGGAATTGAGTAATAAAATTCACAGGGTGATGAAGTGGGGCGCCGAAGAGAGATTCGGGGAGATTATTGAAGAGATTAATAAGTAAGTTTTTTATGAGGTTTTGTTATAAAGATAAATCTGTCTGAATACTGAATAAGGAAGACAGACCAGACTTTATTGATGGAATTTTATGATAATTGATTTGAATAAAATAAAGAAAATATATTTTATCGGCATTGGCGGGATAATGATGTCGGCGGCGGCGCGATATTTTTTGAGTCGAGGCAAGAAGGTTTGGGGTTCGGATCGGGAGAGCGGGCCCTTGATAGCAGATCTGAAGAAATTGGGAGCAAAAATTTACACCGGTCACAAGGCTGAGAATGTCACCTCGGATTTTGATTTGGTTGTTTATACTCAGGCGATTGGGGCGGATAATCCGGAATTAAAGATAGCTCGGACTTTAAAGATCAAAAAATTAACTATTTATCAACTGCTCGGATTGCTGTCACGGGATAAGTTTACCGTGACCGTGGCCGGCATGCATGGCAAGAGTACAACTACCGCGATGCTTGGGCTCATAATGGAGAGAGCGCGATTGGACCCGACGGTTTTCGTGGGCACAAAGATCAAAGAGTGGCGGAGCAACTTTCGGCTGGGACATTCAAAATACTTATTGTCTGAGGCATGCGAATATAAGGATAATTTTTTGAATTATCATCCTGACTTGGCAGTGATAAACAACCTGGAAGCGGAGCACTTGGATTACTTTAAAAATTTGGTGGGAGCAAAGAAAAGCTTTAAAAAATTTGTCAGTCAGATTCGGAAGGGCGGATTTTTGGTGGCCAATATTGATAATAAAAATACAAGGGAATTAATCAGGGGAGCAGAAAGGGCGGTAACTTGGGGAATTAAAAATGAAGCGGATTTTTCGGCCAAAGAGATAAAGACGAAGAAGAATGGGACAGTGGAATTCAAATTGGCGGCAAAAGGCAAGGTTTTCCGGGAATACAATCAGCGAATATTTAAATTAAAAGTGCCGGGAGTTTTTAATATTTATAACGCACTCGGAGCAATAGCCGGGGCCGCGATTCTGGGAGTGAAACCGGCAGTGGCTCAAAAAGCGCTGGCGGAGTTTGGCGGCGTGTGGCGCCGGTTTGAATATAAGGGCAGAACCAAAAGTGGGGCGAAGATTTACGATGATTATGGGCATCATCCGACCGAGATTGAAGCGACCTTGAGGGCGGCCAAAGAAAAATTCAAAAAGGAGAAATTGTGGGTGGTTTTTCAACCGCACCTGTATTCGCGGACTCATGATTTTCTCAAAGAATTCGCGGAAGTTTTGAATTTGGCCGATAATTTGATTTTAGTGGATATTTACGCGGCCAGGGAAGTAAATGAGCATCAAATTTCCAGTCGAGATGTTGTTGATCTAATTAATAAAAAATACCGGAGGCGAAGTCCGGCAGTTTACATTCCCAGTTTGAGAGAAGCGGCAGGGTATGTGCGTCAAAATTTGAAGAAAGGTGAAATTTTGATGACAATGGGCGCGGGCGAGGCGTATAAGGTGGGGGAAGAATTAATCAGTTAGCGCGTTAACGAGTTAATGTGTTGAAGTGTTAGGTAAAAAGGAACCCCCGGCTTTTTGGTCGGGGGTTTATAGCTTAAGGAGGTCGGCGATGTTTTTAAGTTTGGTTATTTGGCTGGCGACCTGGCGGGCGGAGGCAGTGAGGGGGAGTTGGGATAATTCCTGGGGCGGGAGCCAGAGCAGGTTTTGAGGCTTATCGTCGTGACCATCATCGGCCGTGGAATCAGTGATCTTTTTTCCGACCATATAAAGAGTGATGATGGCCGAGAGATTTTGTTGGGCCGGCTTATTATTGATGGTGGGCATCAGAAATCCGGTTAGCTGAATAATAGTGCCAGTTTCTCCGAGAATTTCTAGGGCAACAGCCTCAGTCTCTGTTTCTGGAGGTTCTAGCTTACCGCCGGGGAAGCCCCAGAGCCCCGCATCGTGTTTTTTGTGGTCAGGATTTTGGCTGACCAGGATTTTAGCGGTTCGCGGGTTTACAATGACAGCCCTGACCACGGTGAGTGTTTTTCTGTTTTGCAAAGACCCTCCATTTTTTTAAAAAATAAAAATCAGCCTGGGGCTGAACGATTTTTGTTTTGATGATTTGATTATATAGTTACCGCGGGCAATGTCAAACGGGGATAAGTGATTTTGGGAAGTAGGGAAAGTTTGCTAAAATATAATTATGCAACACAGCGAACAACGTTATCAGTTACAATACCAAAGCAAATTGAATGGTTCATTGCGGGTTTTATTGACCGTCAGCGGTCTTTTTACTTTTGCTTTTGGCATGTTCAGCCCGATTTACGCGATTTTTGTGGAATCAATCGGCGAAGATCTAATAGTGGCGGCTAATGCTTGGGCGGTTTTTTCTTTAACGGCCGGGCTATTGACTTTTGTGGTTGGCAAATGGGAAAATGAATTAAAAGAAACGGAATTGGGAATTGTTTACTCACAATTTATTTTAGGGTTTGCTTACATTCTATATTATTTAACTGACGGCATTTTGATGCTTTATTTGGCTCAGGCCTGTTTGGGAGCGGGCATGGCTTTTTTTTGGCCGGCCTTTCATTCAACTTATGGCAAGCACACCGACAGGAAAGAAGCCGCCTGGCAGTGGAGTTTGTATGATGGTTTGGCTTATCTTTTGCCGGCGATAGCGGCGGTAGTTGGCGGTTGGACGGTGGAACATTATGGTTTTGGATTGATGTTTATGGTGATGGCCGGGATTTCATTTTTTTGTGGGCTTTTTATATTGGTTTTACCTAGAAAAGTGTTGTAGTATAATAGAAAGATGTTGCGCGGGCGGCCAATCCGGATTTAAAGCCGGATTTTTGCTTTTTGGGCGGTAAAATGATAAGATAACCTTGTTATTTTGTTTTAAAATTATTGATTATTTTCTTTTTTTATGGGGTTATTGACAGCAATCTTTGGGGATCCAAACCAAAAATATATCCAAAATATTACGCCAATTGTAGATAAAATACGTTCACTGGAGACGTTTTTTCAAGAAAAGAACGATGAGGAACTTCAACAGATGGCTATTAATTGGCGTAAAGATTTGGCGGCTGGCAAAACTTTGGATGATTTGTTGCCGGAGGTTTTCGCGGCGGTGAGAGAAGCTGCTAGGCGACGGATGGGTTCTGGGCATTTTGACGTGCAGATGGTTGGCGCTTATGCTCTGCATGACGGCAAAATAGCGGAAATGAAAACCGGGGAGGGCAAGACTTCTTATGCAGTGTCGCCGGCAGCTACGCTCAACGCCTTAACTGGCAAGGGCGTGCACGTGGTGACAGTCAATGATTACTTATCCAAAAGAGACACTGGTTGGATTGGCGGAGTGTATGATGCCCTAGGCTTACGCGTGGGCGCAATTATTCACGAAGAGGCTTTTGTTTACGATTTTGAATTTGAAAACGGGGAAACGGATGACCCAAAATTGAGACATTTGAAACCGTGTAGCAGGAAAGAAGCTTATAGTTGTGATATTACCTATGGCACCAATAATGAATTTGGTTTTGATTATTTGCGTGACAATATGGCGCCGGAGAGCGAGGCCAAGGTGCAGCGCGGTTTTCATTATGCCATTATTGACGAGGTAGATTCTATTTTGATTGATGAAGCCAGGACGCCGCTCATTATTTCCGCGCCGGCGGAAGAGGCGACGGATAAATACCGCCGGTTCGCCAGTCTGATGCCGCAATTGAAAGAAGGCGAGGATTATAATATTGACGAAAAAATGCGTTCGGCCAGTTTGACTGAGGAAGGAATAAAGAAAATGGAGCAATGGCTGGGCGTGGAAAATATTTATACTGATAAAGGCATCAGCGAAGTACACCATATCGAGCAAGCGCTCAAGGCGCACACATTATTCAAACGTGATAGAGATTATGTGGTGAAAGATGGAGAAATTATTATCGTGGACGAATTCACCGGTCGGATGATGTATGGTCGGCGGTATTCTGAAGGATTGCATCAGGCGATTGAAGCCAAGGAAGGCGTAGAAATAAAAAAAGAATCAGTGACGATGGCGACGGTGACTTTTCAGAATTATTTCCGGATGTATGAAAAGTTGGCGGGAATGACCGGTACGGCCGCGACCGAGGCGGAAGAATTTTCCAAAATTTATAATTTGGATGTGATTGTTATCCCGACCAATAGACCAGTCGCGAGAATCGACCGGCAGGATTTGATTTATAAAAATGAAGAAGCAAAGTTTCGGGCAGTAATCAAAGACGTGCGTGAGAAACATGAGAAAGGACAGCCAGTGCTTTTGGGCACGATTTCTATTCATAAAAATGAGATTTTATCCCATTATTTGGAGCAAGAAGGTATTCCACATAATATTTTGAATGCCAAAAATCATGAGCGTGAAGCGCAGATTATCGCCGAAGCGGGCAAGAGAGGCGCGGTAACACTGGCTACCAATATGGCGGGCCGCGGCGTGGATATTGTGCTTGGCGGCGTGGATGGAACACTGGAAGACAAGGAAGAAATAAAAAATCTCGGCGGATTGTATGTGATAGGCACAGAAAGGCACGAATCAAGGCGGATCGATAACCAGTTGCGCGGACGCAGCGGTCGGCAAGGCGACAGTGGCGAATCGCGTTTTTATGTTTCTCTGGAAGATGATCTGATGCGAATTTTTGGTTCTAATCGCATTCAATCAGTGATGGAAAGACTGGGTTTGCCGGATGATATGCCGATTGAAAACTCCATGGTGAGTAAGTCCTTGGAAGCGGCGCAGAAAAAAGTGGAAGGACACAATTTTGATATCCGCAAACATTTATTGGAATATGATGACGTAATCAATAAACACCGAGAGGTGATTTATCGGAAGAGAGATAGAATATTAGAGATTTTTGAATCATTAAAGCAGGAAAACACAGGAAGCGTAGCAACCAACAACCAAAAACCAACAACCAGTAATCAGCAATCAGTAATCAGTAATCAGGAGAACGAGGAGAAGCAATCAAGAGAATATAAGAGTTTGCGAGAGATGATTATGGAAATGGTGGAGGCGGAGATTGAACAGGTGATCGCTTTCCATACGATGTCTGAAGATGAACATGAATGGAATGTGGAAGAAATTTATGAAGTGGTGGACACGATCGTGCCATTGCCTCTGAACGTGAGATTAAAGATGGACGACATTCAAAAGACTGCCGGTGACAAAAAAGCGGATGTCAGGGCCAGAGATACCTTGATAAATTATCTGGTTGACTTGGCGCATAAGGCCTATGATGAGCTGGAAGAAAAAATTAATAAAATTGAGACAGGGGATACCGAGGCGCCGTTGATGCTCAAGGTGGAAAAGATGGTGCTGCTCAGGGCGATTGATATGCTGTGGGTGGAACACATTGACGCGATTGACCACTTGCGCACGGGGATAGGCCTACAAGGCTACGGACAGAAAGATCCGCTGGTGGAATATAAGCGCGAAGCGTATCAGATGTTTATTATGCTCCAGAATAATATTCAAAAGCAGGTAGCCTATTCAATTTACAAAGTAGGGCTGGCACCAGTAGAACAAAGTCAAAATTCAAAAGGCAAAAGTCAAAATTTGAAATTCCAGGGAGCGGAAAAGGAAGGGAATTATGAATCCCGCCTTCGCCAAGGCTTCGACGGACAAGCTGGAATTAAGAATTATGGGGGCGCTGAAGCGCAGACGCCGGTGAGTGCAACTCGGCCGGCGAAAATAGCGGGTTTGGCCAGCAGTGATTTGAAAGAAGCGCCAGTGGAGAAAAAAGTAAAAGTGGGTAGAAATGATCCGTGTCCGTGCGGGAGCGGAAAAAAGTATAAGAAATGCTGTGGGGGATAAAAATTTATGAAAATTAGTCAATACATAAAGGAATATACTGATGGTAAGTCTATTGGATTTCATTGCGTAATGATGGAGGTGAATGAGTTAATTGTAGAGATCTTGAGGATAAATTGGGGCGGGATAAAAGAAGAATTTGAAGATTTATTCCATTTCCTCCAGCTATGGTTATATTGGAGATTTGGAATTGATGGTGATATTTGGAAAATTACGAGGCATTCGGTAAAAAAATTTATGGATAGAAAATCTGTTTGGAATAAGATTTATTTATTAGTTGGACTGTCGGAAAATATTTCTGGCTATGCGGGTAATTACAAAAGAATTGAAAAAGTCGTTAATCACCTGCAAAAATTTGGGATAGACAGGCAGAAAGCAGAAAGGGCTTTTGGCGAAATTATAAAGTAATTTATGCTCACGCAAACACTGTGTCTGATAATTAAAGACGACAAGATACTGCTCGGGATGAAAAAGCGGGGGTTTGGCGCTGGGCGCTGGAATGGTTTTGGCGGGAAGGTACAAGCAATGGAAACAATTGAAGGAGCGATGCAAAGAGAATTGACAGAAGAGAGCGGATTGACCTTGAGGGAATTCGAGAAAAAAGGAATTATAGATTTTAAATTTCCTCATAAACCAGAATGGGATACAATAGTGCATATTTACCAAGGTGATGATTTTGTTGGCGATTTGGCAGAGAGTGAGGAGATGACTCCAAAATGGTTTGAATTATCAGAAATACCTTATGCGGAGATGTGGCCGAGTGACCAGCATTGGTTGCCGATGTTTTTGGAAGGGAAAAAGTTTGAAGGTAAAATTGTTTTTGGGGAAGGGGATAAAGTTTTAGAATGTAAATTAACGAAGATATAAATTATATGGATATTAGAAAACAAACAGGCAAAGATTGGTATTTCGTGGCGATGAAGGTGCTTATGACTGATAAACAGGGCCGGCTTTTGATTTTGAAAGATAAATTTGACTGTTGGGATTTGCCAGGCGGGCGATTGAAATATGATGAATTTGATAAGTCATTGGAGAAAGTAGTAGAGAGAAAGATGAAAGAAGAATTGGGTGGAGCGGTGAAATATAAATTAGGGAAGCCGGTGGTTTTTATGCGGCATGAGCGGATGGAAAATTTGTCAGATGGCCGGCAAGAAAAAGTAAGAATATTCGCGGTGGGATTTGAAGCTAGATATTTGAGTGGCAAGATAGTACCGGGCCAAAATCATTTGGAATATAAGTTTGTGGAGTTAAAACGGTTTAAACCGGAGAAATATTTTAAAGGTGGCTGGTTGAAAGGAGTGAAGGAATATCTGGAAATATCTAAACATGCAAACATCTAAACATTTAAGCATAAAAATATTAAAACTGGTGATTGCAAAAATCAAGAAATAATAAAAATTATCTTATTATGAAAAGGAGATTGAGTTCAAAGCAAATTTTATTAATTCTTAGGATTTATTGGCAAATTTTTGTTTTGCTCCAGATCGCAGTTTTTATTATTGGCTATTTTACGGGATTATATAAATTTTTTTTGATTTTTAGTTTTATCTTTATGCCGTTTATATATCCGGCGCTTGCCTGGACAGTATTCGAGAGATTGAATAATAACCTAAGAGTAATTTATTCTAATTTAAAATTAAAATTTATTAAATTTTATTTTATTATATTATTGTCGGTCGCGTCGATGTCAATTTTTTGGTATTTTGTTGGGTATCTGATCGAGGCCGAGGGTCAGAAGAGATACCCTTGGATTTTATTTGCTTTTTCTTTGCCTTTGATTATTATCGAAAGAAGGCTAAATTATTTTTGTAAAAAGTTTAATGTAAATTAAATTATTATGGGCCTACTAGATTTATTTTCTATCACACCACATACGAAAAAAGTGGCTTTTGGTGATGGCAAGATGAAATTGACCAGACAGGATGTAGTGGATTTGGTGTGGAGTATAGATAGTTTACAGCCGGCGCAGAAAGAAATGATCAAGGCAGAACTGGAAAAGGAATTGGATGAAGGCGGAATTTCAGAATTTGAATATAAGAATATCGTTCGACGTTTGGCCGAGAAAAGAGTGGAATTGGGATTGAGCGAGGTGGACGTAAAAAATTTGAGGGGGGTGTTGGGCCAATAGATATCCAAATTAAAAAATCAAATCTCAAAATGTAAAATTTTGGTATCCCGCTAGCGCGGGATGGATTCATTTTTAATTTTTCTTTGTCATTTTACATTTTGAGATTTACATTTTAAATTTATTAATATGATGGAAAACAAAAAATACAAAATTCTATTTATTGGTCCGCAAGGATCAGGCAAGGGCACACAAGCGCAATTGGTAGCTGAGAAATTTGGTTTGCCGATTTTTTCCACGGGTAATATTTTGAGACAAAGAATACAGAGTGGTGACGAGTTGGGGCAGGAAATAAAAAGTCTGATTGATGCCGGCTATCTGGTGTCGGATGAGCTGGTTAATAAAATTGTGGCGGACAAGATTAAGGTGGAAGGGCAGGGTGGTTATATTTTGGACGGTTATCCCAGAAATTTGGCGCAGGCGGAATTTTTGGCCAGCCAAGATGAGTTGACGCATGTTCTGGAAATAGATTTGTCAGATGAGAAATCAATCCGGCGGATTGGCGGACGGAGGACTTGCCCGAAGTGCCAGACAGTTTATCACGTTGAATACAATCCGCCCAAGGACGATGATTTGTGTGATAACGACGGTGAGAGGTTGATAATACGCGATGACGAAACAGAAGAAGCACTTAAAAAACGATTAGCGACTTATCATGAGGTGACTGAGCCGGTAATTGGATTTTATAAAAATAAAGGCATTCATCACAAGATTGATGGTCGGCCGGCGATCGCGGAGGTGTTTGAGGAAGTGATGAAGGAGCTAGAATAAGGATTTAAGATTTAGGATTTAAGATTTATGAATAAGAAGAAAAGCAAAAAAATAATTGGAGTATTGGGCGGTATGGGGCCAGAATCAACGGCTATTTTTTATCATGCTTTGATAAAACAGTGTCAGAGACAATATGGAGCCAAGAAAGATGATGATTACCCGGAAATTTTTATTTATAATCTACCAATTCCAGATATTGTAGATGGTTTAAAAGAGCCTCAAAAAACACTCAACATACTGATTGGTGGTGCCCAAAAGATAAATTCGATTGGAGTTGATTTTATGGTAATGCCTTGCAATACGGCTCATTATTTTTATCCAGAGATGGCTAAATCAATTACTGTTCCTTTTATTTGTATTTTTTTAACAACAGCTAAGGTATTGAGGGCCAATGGGTATAAAAGAGTAGGTTTTTTATCGACTGAAACAACAATAAAATATAAGAGCTTTGACAGAGACTTTGAGAAGAATGGTATTGAGTTAATTTTTCCTGACAAAACGGGGCAAAAGAAATTGACAAGAATAATTTTAAATATTTTGGCTGGTAAAAAATTAGAAAAAGATAAAAAGAGTTTAAAAGATATTATTTATAGATTAGAGAGACGCGGAGCAGAGGCAGTGGTTTTGGCTTGTACAGATTTGCCAATTATTTTAAAACAAGAAGACGTTGATATAAAAATATTTGATACAGTAGAGGTGCTGGCCGAGGCAACCATAAAATATGCTATCGGTGAGGCCGGTAAAGAAATTTTAGAATAATAAAATGACCACAATAAAGACACCACAAGAAATAAAAATTATTAAAGAAGGTGGGCACAAGCTGGCCAAGATTTTGGACTTGGTAATTAAAAGAGTGCAACCGGGAATTAACGCTTGGCAGTTGGATCAATACGCGGAGCAATTGATTATAGAAGCTGGCGGACACCCGGCGTTTAAGGGACACCAGGGTTTCAGCGGGACATTGTGTGTGTCGCCGAATGAAGCGGTGGTGCATGGCGTGCCGACCAAGGAAATGATTTTAAAAGAGGGCGATATCGTCGGGATAGATATCGGTATGCGTTATCCGGTACAGGGCGGTTTGTATACTGATATGGCCAGAACAGTGGGGGTAGGTAAAATTTCCGATGAGGCAAAAAAAATAATCAGGGTGACAGAGGAGTCATTTTTCCAAGGGATAAGAACAGTGAAAGACGGCTCGAGATTGGGAGACTTGGGTTTTGCAGTTCAGGCATACGCGGAGAAAAATGGTTAT
>JAAZMX010000007.1 GCA_012798565.1 Candidatus Kuenenbacteria bacterium | reverse complement strand
TTCACTAGATAAAAAACCAATTCTATGAGTATTATCCTACTGTTTTTATTTTGGTTGTCCCTGTGTCTTTTTGGCTGGCAATTTAGCAAGCTAGTGCTCAAAGAACAACGGTCAGAGTTTCTTATTCCTCTAGCCCCTATTATCGGCACGACCTTCTATCTCTTTACTTTGAATATTTTTGGTTATTTTTTCCCCATCACTAGCTTATTTCCAACCCTAACAATTTTTTACGGTTTAGTCGGGGTGATCCTCTTAATCTTTACTCCGCGGACCATTAACAAGCCAACAAATCATCGTCAGTCTTATTCATACTCAAAAATATTCTTGATCTTTTTGGCTATTTCTCTATTTGTTTTAGTGATCGGACTGCGCAGTTTAAGTGGCGACGAAATAGCTATTGGCAGTCTACCCACTATCGCCACTATCAGTGAGGGTAATTTTCCCATTGTCCGCCTAGATGGACCACCAACGCCTCTCAGTTACCATTATGCCCCACTCCTTTTAGCCGCCGCGGTTCATAAAATTACCACGCTTCCTATTTGGTATATTACTGATATCCACCGAGCAATTTTTATTTTTATTTTTTCTACCCTAATTTTTGCCATCTTATTTTTCGCGACGCGCCAGCCTAAAAAATCATTATTTATTTCTCTGGTAGTTTTACTGGCCAGCAATCTCGCTTTCCTAAATATTTTCCAAATATTGCCGGTAATTTTTGATAAGTTTATTAGGCATGTTCCCGTGAACTATAAATTTATCACCAATTCTTTTAATTCTTTTTTTAGTCCGTTCCTAAAAATTTTTAATATTGAATGGGTCCCTTTGGCCTTTATTCTATTTACTGTTTCTGTTTTTCTCTACTTCCGCCTGTTATCCTCGAGTAAGACCAATTTTCTTCAGCGCCCGGGTATTTTCATCACCTTAGTAATCTCTGTTTCTTTACTTGGTCTCACTGCGGAAACTTATTTAGCCGTTCTATTATTTTCCTTTTTAGTTTATCCTTTTCTTGCTTATCTTCTTGGCCAAAATAGGGGAGTAGTTGCTAAAAATTTTTTGATTTCCCTGGCAGCCGTTATCATCAGCGCTATTATTGTGCGCTATCAAGGTGGCGTCCTCACTAGTTATAGTATTGGTAGTATGAGCGCTACCTGGGCACCTTCTTTTTTCTCTAGCTTTCCGCGCTATGTTTGGGCTGGCCACGGCAATCTTTATCCCTGGAGTTCTTTTTTTATTACTCAACTTGGCTTTTTGTTTATTCTCATTATTCCTGCCCTTGTCTGGTTATTTCGCCAACATCTTTCCTCCCTGAGCCAAGAAGTCATTTTATTTGCCCTCGCTTCTTTTGTGGCTTTTGCTGTGCCATTCTGTGTGGTGCTTGATCCAGCTCATAATCATGAATTAGCTAGATTTTTTTATCTCACCTCTGCCTTCTGGGCTTTGCTTATCGCTTTGGCTATCTTTAATTTTATTGAGCACTACCCTAAAATCTATTTTAAAATAGGTGCTTTTATCATTCTGCTTATTATGGTTGCCAGTGGCCTTATTTATCTCGTTGCCTATATTATTATTCCTGCTGGTCGCACCGCTGACCACCTTTCACCGTTTTTCCAATATTATCTCGTTCCTACGAATTTAGAAAAAGATGTTTATAGTTGGGTCAAACAACATACGACTGGTAAAGATCATTTTCTTACCTATAGCGACCCCCAAATTCCCCAGACACCCAATGCCAAGTTTATAGTCTATACTGGTCGCTTGGCTTCACGTTACCAATTCGTGGAAAATTTTTATACTGATGTTGACCCAGAGCTTGTCACTACCTTTCAAACTCTGGAAAAAGATTGCGATTTAGCCGCGGTGCGCGCTTTAAATTATCATTATCTTTATATTAATCAATATTGGCCCACTGGCTTGGCCGAGAAGTGTTTGGAGCAGCTACCTCTCAAATTAGAGTACGCCGCCTCTGCTGGCTCCGAATACGCCCAGATTTATCGACTTACTGATTAATTTTTGTAAGTAAATATTTGTAAAAAATAAAAGCGGACCTGGAATTTTCCACGTCCGCTTTTTGTTTCCTTTCCGGAACGAATTTATAATATCTTTATGGCGGTTATCGCGATAGCTGCCGCGAACACCGCCACCTCCAATTTTTTCTTCGGTAGAATTTTCCATAGCAATGTGTTCTCTTCCGGACGGTAATCGTATATTCCACAATCAACCCAGAAGCCGAGCGGCCACGTCATAGAAACATCGGCTTCCTCCTTTGATAGATCAAGAGAGCGTCGAGCGTCGCTTATTCCCCAGCTGTGCGTCAGTCCGTCCATTATCCAATGCAACAGTAGCATGAGGGTGATACTTGCCGGCCACATTGTATAGGGATATTCGTGTAAAGCAATCCCTATAAAAAAAGCGAACAATGTTGCCATCAATAATAGGACCCACGAAACCAGCTGACGGATCACCGCCGACGCATTCTTTAATATAGCAGCCAGAATTAGAGTCAGTACAAGGAGTGCCGAGGGGAGTACAAAAACGCCATACTCCATGGGATACAAAGTCACTAAAACGACAATGGCCAGTACCCAGAGAAAATGGGAGTGGGAAATTTCTTTTGCGGCAATCATTATCTTTGATTGTCGCGAGAAAAGTTCCTTTCTTTTTAGTGAATCGATTACCACCTGCACGAACGCCGCGACGTCAGAGACGCTCGTTATAATTCCGGCAGCCAAGCACTGCAGCCAGTTTCCACCTAACATAGTGATCAATGCGGTCCCTATGAAAAAATGCGTTAATGTTATAAGAGCTAGCATGGTATTGCCTCCTTGCTAAGGTTCACTGCCTTTTGAATTATTTTTACTTCATGATTTTTCTTTTTATTTCTCTCAATTTAACCACCAAACTCAAGTCTTGTCAACTCATCTCAAAATTGCTAAGCTAAAGGCAGTAAAAGCTGAATATTTTTTCATGTCTTCCTCTGAAAGATTCGGTTATGAATGGGCCAAATACTCTGCAATCGACCCGAATTATTATCTCCAATTTACGAAATGGGTGGCGCCTCTAACAGAGGCTGATTTTCGTAATGCTAGTGTTTTGGACGCTGGCTGCGGGATGGGTCGTAATAGTTACTGGGCCAGTAAATGGGGAGCCAAAGAAGTAGTGGCTTTTGATTGTGATAAAAGATCAGTAGCCGCGGCCAGACATAATTTGGCTGGCCTACCCGGAGTCAATGTAGAGTTTAATGATATTTATAGTATCACTTATGAAAATCATTTTGATTTAGTGATGAGTATTGGCGTTATTCACCATCTGGAAAATCCAGAGTTGGCTGTTAAAAATCTGGTGCGTGCTGCTAAACCTGGCGGCAAAATTATCCTCTGGGTTTATGGTCGAGAAGGCAATGAAGGCATAATTCGTGTGGTTAATTTTTTGCGGCGCAATTTTACTTCCCGTCTACCAGTCAGTCTCGTGCACTTAATTGCTTACTTTTTGTCTGTCCCCGTGTGGCTGTGGGTCAAAATCGAACCACAAGGTTCTCCCTACTTTCAACAGCTGTCTACTTTTAAATTTTATCATATCCATAGTATTGTTTTTGATCAGCTGATTCCGAGGGTTGCTAATTATTGGACTAGGGAAGAAGCACTTTCTCTTTTGGCCGAGCAAAAAGGTATTACCGATTTACATATTTATCGCGTTAATAGTAATAGCTGGACTGTTATTGGTCAAAAATTGGCGGTTGAATCGACGGAGAATAATTATTCTCAGGAGCAACAGGAGAAAGCCGCAATGCCTCCTAGCGATTTTGAGAGCTGGAACGAGCGGATGGCTGTTAAATATAATCCTGACCATTATCATCAGAGTAAAAATCCGTTTATTAACTTAATTACCTATCTACGCACTCGAGCCATAATAAAGCTATTAGCTATTAATCCCGCTGATCAGGTTTTGGATTTAGGTTGTGGCACTGGCCATATGCTTTTAAAAATAAAAAGTGGCCAGCTCACTGGGGTTGATTTATCTCCTTATCTTTTGGCTATCGCTCGCCAAAAATTAGCTCTCCATCCGGTCACTTTGATTTATGGTAATGTGGAAGATTTACCTCCAGAAGTTAAGGCCAAAACCTATGACAAAATTTTATCCAGTGAAGTAATTGAACATATAAAATCTCCCCAAAAAATGATTGAACAGATCACCTCAGTCGCCAAGCCAACAAGCCTGATTGTCATTACCTTTCCTTATGAAAATTTATTAAATAAAATTAAAGCCATCCTCCATAAGGTTGGCTTACTTCAGCTTTTATTCAAGGGCATACCCACTCGCATGACTGACGAATGGCACCTGCGTTTCATGGATCAAAAAGTATTTGAGGAGATTATCAGAGGCCAGTTAAAGATTATTAAAATCAAGAAGGTACCCTTTTCTTTACTACCCATCCACTATATTGTCCTATGTCAAAAGATCTAAAATATTAAGTTCAAAATAATGTTCACTTCTGACCTTCTTAATCATCTTTTTTGTCCCCAGTGTTTAGTGGCTTTACAAAATAATCCCAGCCATTTAACTTGCCCTAATTGCCAAACTAAATATACCCATTCAGCCAAGTCAGTAGTTTTTTATTCTTTTGAGAGTGCCAACAACCCCCAGCCTTCTGACAGCCTTCTTGTTAGTTTAAAAAATAAATTTAAGCATCAATCAAGTCTTTATCATTTTTTTTATTATCTGCTCGGTGCTTTATTTGTTGGTCAAAGTGCCAAACAGGCCCTGGCTGATTTGGGAGAAGATAAATTGATTATCAATCTTGGTTCCGGGCCAAAACGTTTGCGCCCCGACATTATTAATCTGGATTTTTTGCCTTTGCCCAATGTCGATATTATTGCCGACATCAATCATTTACCTTTTGCCAGCACCACCGTTGATGCCATTGTAGCGGAATTAGTTTTAGAACATGTTCCCAACCCGCAAGCTACCTTGGCGGAAATAAAAAGAGTTTTAAAACCTGGCGGCCTACTTTATTTAGTTGCTCCTTTTATAGAAAATTTTCATTCTTCGCCTGGCGATTATACGCGCTGGACAAAATCAGGTTTACGCGCGCTCCTGGTTGATTTTGAAGAAAAAGAAATTGGGATTAGATGTGGACCTGCCTCTGCCTTTGCGGTAGTCGCTCAAGAATTTTTTGCCTTACTCTTGAGTTTTAGTTGGCGTCCGTTACAGCAATTTTGGTCTCTTATTTTTTTATTTATTTTTAGCCCGTTGAAATTATTTGATCTTCTACTCTCTCACTTTCCTGGCGCTGAAAATATTGCCTTAGCTTTTTATTATTTAGGTAAGAAAAAATAAATTATGAAAAACAAACTTCTCATTGCCAGTATTCTTGTTGTTCTCGGTTTTATCTGTCGCTTGTTTGATTATCCACCAAATTTTTCTCCGCTTGGCGCCATCGCCATTTTTGCTGGCTTTTTTCTAGCTCGTAATCGCTTTTTCCTCATCCCCGTTATTATCTTGGTCTCGAGTGACATTTTTTTAGGTTTTTATGACTGGCGCCTGATGGCCTCTGTTTACCTTAGTTTTGTTTTAATTAGTCTTATTGGTCTTTACCTCAAAAAACACTATCACTGGTGGGCGGTCGGTCTCGGAGCCTTTGCTGGTTCGTTATTATTTTTTATTATTACCAATCTAGCCTTTTGGTATTTCGGTGGTTTTTATTCCTTGGATTTAGCTGGTCTCGGTTCCTGCTTTACTCTGGCTATTCCTTTCTTTAAAAATACCCTTATCGGCGATTTATTTTTCACCGCCGTTTTCTTTGGGATTTATAGTTTAGTTCCGTATATGCAAAGAGTGAAAACTAAAAATATTTCCAGGGCTTAGTGTTTTAAATTTTAGATTTGGTGCTTGTAATTTATTTTGGATTTTGGATTTGTAATTTGGGATTTATCCAATATTTGTAAATTCGTAACTGATTCGTATATTTGTAGATTATGAAGATTCTCTTCGTTCTCCCCCCCTATGACCTGATGGCCAAGGGCTATGGTTCCAAGCATAAATTGCGTGCCGGCTTTTTCCCTCCCCTGGGGGTTGGTTATTTAGCCGCACCTTTACTCAAGGCCGGTCACCAGGTGAAGATTGTTGATTGTCCGCCGCTTGATTATCAAAATGAAGATGTCGGTCGCGTAGTTGCTGAATTTAAGCCGGAAATTATTGGCATTTCTTCTCTCTCTGCTTCGGCCGAAGAAGCTTATAGTTTGATTAAATATCTCAAAAATTTAAACCCCCAAACTCCAATCATTTTTGGCGGGGCTCATGCTACCTGTTTTCCGGAGAAAATTATCGAGGCTACTCCCATGGTTGATTGTCTTTGCTATGGAGAAGGGGAGATGACCTTTCAAAAAATAGTCACTTCCTTGCAAAATACTGGCGCCATAGACAAGGATATCTCGGGTATTTGGATCAAAGATGAGACTGGCCGCTGGCAACAAAATCCGCCGCCCGAACCAGTGATGAATATTGATGAATTGTTACCGCCAGCTCATGAGCTGTATGATTACCATATTTATATGCCCTTGCCTTTGCAATACAAAAAATTACCCGTTGCCAATGTTATTACCTCGCGCGGTTGTCCTTGGGGACACTGTACTTTTTGTTTTGAATCTGGGCGCGCTTCACAAAAATATCGCCGTCATAGTCCGAGGCGTGTCGTTTCGGAAATAAAAAATTTATACGATAACTTTGGTATCCGCGAAGTTACCTTCTGGGATGATAATTTTTTAATTAATGAAGGTTGGGTAACGGAATTTTGCGATTTATTAGATGCGGCCGGTTTAAAGATTCCCTGGTCCGCTTGTGGCCGAGTCAATACAGTCACCAAAACTATGTTGGAGCGCGCCAAAAAATCAGGCCTCTGGTGTATTTTTTATGGTTTTGAAACTGGCAACGCAGATTTATTGCTGCGCATCAAAAAGGGTGCGACCTTGGAACAGGCGCGTCAAGCTGCTAAGTGGACCCTGGATTTAGATATTGATATCCGCGGTTCTTTTATGCTCGGTCTGCCTGGCGAAACACCAGTCAAAGGTTTTAAGACTATTCAATTTGCCAAAGAATTAAAAATTCCCTTTGCTCAATTTCTCCTGACATTTCCCGAATGGGGGACAGAGCTTTATGACGACGCCCTAGCCCACGGCCAAATTATCTCTCCTTATGAGGGCCGCACCACTGCCACCTATGTTCCCTCTGGCTATAAAGACGCCGAAGAACTGCGTGCTATGCAAAAACGCGCTTATCATTCCTTTTATTTTAACCCTGCTTTTCTTTGGTTGCACCTCAAGCGTTTGACTAGCTGGGACAAAATAAAACAGTATTACCTTGGTTTAAAATATATTCTAGGTGTTAGCTAATTTTATTTTGTACCCATGATTTGGAATTTCCTCAAAAAACATTATCTTATCATCGCCATTTTGATTGTGGCTTTGATCCTGCGTTTTATCGGCATTTTCTATGGCTATCCGCTATCTCTGGTTTATGACGAGACGCCTGGCCTGTCAGCCGCTCTCAAGATGATCGGCACTCAGTCTCTGCGTGCCAATGCGTTCCAATATTATTACCCTGCTGGTTTAGCCTACATTTATCTGCCTTTTTTGGGTTTTTATCTAATTATTACTCGGCTTTTGGGTATCTTTGGCAGCGTGGCCGAAATGAAAGAGGCCGTCCTGCTCAATCTGGGCGCGTTTATATCAGTTGTCAGAGTAGTCTCAGCCTTGCTTGGCGCAGCCTCGGTTTTTTTGATTTATCGCATTGCCGAGAAGCTTTTTGCCTGCCGCCCGATCAGTCTCATCTCAGCCTGGCTTTTAGCCACCAGCTTTTTCCATGTTGCTAATTCTCATTATGGTCAGACCTGGACCGCCCAAACTTTTTTTATTCTCTTGGTATTATTATGGTCGGTCCATCTGCGAACCAAGGTTCAGACGACCTGGCGCGATTATCTGTCCGCCGGGATTTTCATCGGCCTGGCTTTTAGTATCAACTTTGTTGGCATAATCAGTTATTTTTGGTTTTTGCTGGTTCATTTTTTGAAAAATAAGTCTCAGAAATTTAGCCGCATTTTTATTGCCAACAGAAATTTTTGGCTCACCAATATTGTTTTGTTGCTTATGATTGGTTTGGTTTATTATCTCAATCCGTTCGGATTAAACAATTATTTCGGCCGGATTTTTGATTCTTCCCCGACCATCAAATCTTACAGCCCTTTCAGTCTCGCCAGTCTCCAGATCCTGATCGCTTATCTCAAAAACGGCTTTCTTCAGGAATCGGTTCTTTTTCTCTTGGCCATCCCAGCTTCTATTGTGCTCTGGCGCCAGAATAAAATTGTCTTTTATTTTTTAGTGCCGTGGATAGTCTTGTATTATTTTCTCTTGGCGCCTCTTACCAATCCTATGACGCGCTATCTTTTGCCCCTGATCCCGCTCTTAGCTATTCTGGCGGCCAATCTCCTTTACTCCTTCTGGCAGAAAATATCTCCGCGCCAGCCGCGCTTCCTGATTATTCTGGTTTTTATTTTTAGCTTACTCAGTTTCATCTCTAGTATTTTATATGATTTTCGAATGACCAAAACAGACACTCGCGTTTTGGCCTATCACTGGGTGAGACAAAACATCCCCGCCGATTCAACTATCAAAAATTTCCATCTTGGGGTGGAACTGCCTTTGATTGAAAATCAGGCAATAGTGCAGCTAGTCAAAGAAAAATTTCCCGCCCTTTATTCCAGTCAGAGAAAATATTTATTATCTTTGCCCGCTGACCGATATCCCGCCCCTAGTTATTTTGTAGTTAATTATCGGGACTTGGTTGATGACAATCAGTCTTTTGACTATTTGATTTTGTCCAACTTTGATAAGAATAAATTATCTGAGCATTCCGCCTCTTTGTCCAAAGCGGCCAAACTAGTCGCCAAGTTTTATCCCACCGAATTGTCATCCGCCGATGATCAACTCTGGCCAGATCCAAGCGCGCTCCAGGTTCCTTTTAATAATTATACCTTCAACCAATTTTCCCTCTATCGATCCTACCAATTTTATGGCCCGTATGTAGAGATCTACCAGTTGAATAAAAACAATTAGCAATATGAAAATCGCCATTCTAGCCAATCGTCTTGACGCCACCGACGGCTGGAGCCGCTATGCCTTTGATTTGGCTAATAATCTGAAAATCGCCGGTCATCAAGTGCTCTGTTTAGTCAATAAAAAATCAGCCGTTGACTTGGAACAGCTGGTTGTTTTTGATAATCCGCTAGCTTATCTCGTGAACCTCTGGCGGATTTTTTCCACTGGCAGAAAAGTCAATTCTCTTTTGACTAAATTTCAACCAGATATTATTCACGTCGTCACTGAGCCATATGCCAATTGTTTGCTCGGCGCTCCTTTCTCTCGGGCCAAGATTGTGATTACCGTTCATGGCACCTATGCTTATTCTCCCGCGCTGCTAAAAAGCTTTTGGAAACATTCCTTAGCCAGTTTCATGGCCAAGCTGGTTTATAAAAAAGTAGATTTGGTTATTGCTGTTAGCTCTTTTACAAAAAATTATTTACTTAGCAAAATCCATTCATCCAAGCTGGAAAGCAAAATCCGAGTCGTCAATAATGGCGTTGATCTTTCCTCATTCCCGCTCGGCGATTTGATCCCCAAAGAAAATAAAATTAAAAAAATAATTTTTGTTGGTGGTCTCAAATCTGGCAAGGGTATTTTAGAGGCCCTCGCTGGCCTGTCATACTATAAAAACGATTTTTCCGATCAGTTCCAGTTCAATATCATTGGCCAAGCCGAACCCGGTACCCCTTATTATAATATTTTGGAAAAATTTATCGCTGAACACGATCTCGCTCGCCAGGTTGTTTTTCATGGCCGGGTGAGCCATGAGGCTCTGTTGGCTGCCTATCAAGAAGCAGATTTATTTTTGATGTCCTCGCTCAATATTGATAATAAATGGCTGGAAGGTTTTGGTCTGGTCTATCTTGAGGCCAATAGTCAGGGCGTGCCTTGCATTGGTTCTCGAGAATCAGGCGCCGTTGACGCTATTCTCGATGGGGAGACTGGCTATCTAGTTGAGGCCAGGAATCCAATTGATATTGCCGAAAAAATTAATCTAGTTTTAAATAAACGCACGATTAAGGCTGAAGACTGCATAGCCTGGGCGAAAAAGAATAGTATTAAACATAAAATCGCAGAAATAATTGTGCTATATGAACAAAATAACAAATAAACACTATCAATTATTTATTTGTATATTCATATAATATTTGTATATTTGTATTAATATGAAAATCGTTATCGTCTCCAACCATTTTTCTTCTCATGAAGGCGGTGCTACTGCTATTGCTTTTGAGCAGGCCAAGTTATTAATCAAAGCTGGCCATCAGGTTTTTGTTTTCACTGCCGCCAATTCAGCCGGCGATATCGGCTGGCAGGATGAAAACAATCTAAAAATTTATCGTGTCAGAACCAAAGAAGCTCGCTGGCTTACGCGTTCTTATCTTTGTCTTAGAAATCTTAGAGTAGAAAAAGAATTTAAGAATTTTTTGGCCAAAGCTAGCCCAGAAGTTATCCACTTTCATAATCTTTATTACCAATTTCCTTTTTCTTTGATAAAAATAGCCCGCCAATTTTCACCCAAAGTTTTTTTTACGGCTCATGATGTTATGCCTTTTAGCTATACCAAGCTTAGTCATTTTATCGATCAAAAATACAATTTAGAAAATATTGATCAAGTTAATTATCACCTTACGCTTTCGGAACAATTCAAACAAAGCAAGAAAGCTTTTAATCCTTGGCGCAACCTAGTTATTCGCCGTTATTTTAAATATCTCGCCAAGATTTTCAGTGTTAGCGGCGAACTCAAAAAAGCTCTGGAGCAAAATGGTTTTAAAAATATCGAAGTCATCCACAACGGCATTGACGCATCAGCTTGGCAAGTGAGCCAAAGGGAAATAGAAAAATTGAAAAAAGAATCAGGCTTGGCCAACAAAAAAATAATTCTTTTTGCCGGTCGCCTGAGTGGGTACAAGGGTACCAAGCAAATTATGATCGCCATGGAGGAGATTATTAAAGCCATCCCCGAAGCTGTGCTTTTGGTTCTAGACAGTCAGAACAACTATCAAAACAATCAGTCTTATGTTTATTTGGCCGGAGCGGTTAGTCGAGCCAAAATGAAATATTATTATAACCTCAGCGATTTGGTCGTGGTGCCATCAATTTGTTTTGATTCTTTTCCTACTATTAATTTAGAAGCCATGGCCTGTCATCGGCCGGTTATCGCCACTGTTTTCGGCGGGAGTAGGGAAGTAGTTGAAGATCAAAAAACAGGCTTTCTGGCCAACCCTCTAGACACCCGAGAATTGGTCCAAAAAATAATTTATCTCCTGCAAAAGCCAGATGTGGCCCAAACGCTAGGGGAGCATGGTTATCAAAAAATTAAAACAGATTTTAACCAAGACAAGTGGATCAAAGAAATTTTAAAATGGTATTATAATTTATTATGATTTCGTAAGTTTTTTATATGGATATATTTTTTCCGATAAAGTTATTAGCTGATTGGTTTACATATAATATTCTTGCCATTCCCCAGAAAACTCTTATTGCCGAAGCAGTCAATTTTTTTGTTTATGATACAATCAAAATACTTATCTTACTCTCAGTTATTATTTTCGTCGTTGCTGTTATCCGTTCATTTCTGCCCCCAGCCAAGATTCGTTCCATTCTTTCTTATAAACACCAATATTCCGGTCATATTATCGCTTCACTACTTGGCATTGTTACTCCGTTTTGTTCATGCTCGGCCGTCCCTCTGTTTTTGGGCTTTGTACAAGCGGGTGTTCCCCTTGGTGTAACTTTTTCTTTCCTGATAGCTTCTCCCATGATCAATGAAGTCGCCCTGGTTTTGTTACTCGGTCTTTTTGGCTGGAAGATTGCCCTGATTTATATCGTGAGCGGATTGGTTATTGCAATTTTGTCAGGTGTTATTATCGGAAAAATGAAAGCACAGAACTTAGTAGAATCATCTGTGTATGAAAATTTAATTAATGTAAAAACAGAAACATTGAATACGAAGTGGCCTGTTCGGCTTTCTTACGCCCGGAACTATACCTGGGACATAATCAAGAAAGTCTGGCCATATATTTTTATTGGCATCGGTCTCGGCGCCTGGATACACGGTTATGTGCCAACCGACTTCTTGGCCAAGTATGCCGGGGCGGATAAATGGTATGCCGTACCCTTAGCCGTCCTTATTGGCATTCCACTTTACTCCAATGCTGCAGGAATTATTCCACTCGTCGGGGCTCTGGCCGAGAAAGGTGTGGCCATGGGGACATCGCTGGCTTTTATGATGGCGGTTACCGCCTTATCATTACCAGAATTTATGATTTTAAAACGAGTAATAAAAATCAAATTTATCTTGATTTTTGCTGGTGTTGTTGGGGCAGGCATTATTTTTACAGGTTATTTATTCAACTTCATTTTGTAGACAAAGTGGTTGAGGAAATTGCTCGTTTTGACTCTTCGTGATATGCTAAAATTTAGCAGTTAATCAAAGATAAAAAATAAATTATGAAAGTCCTTATTACCGGTATTGGTGGTTTTGTTGGTCAGTATCTCAATGATTATATTTTCAAAAATTATCCGGCCGCAGAAATTCACGGCACGGTTTTTAGCAATGCCCATATCGACCGACAGATTTTTGACAACCATAATTTTATCGGTCACGAGTGTGATATCAATAGCAAAGAAAAAGTTAAAGAATTAATCTCCTTGGTCAAGCCAGATGTTATTTTTCATTTAGCCGCCCAAAGCTATGTTGGTTCCTCTTGGGAAAACCCTGAGAATACCCTTCACACCAACATTATTGGTCAGAGCAATTTATTTGAAGCGGTGCGCCAACTGCGTGATGCCAACTTTGATCCGGTTATTTTGGTTGCCTGTTCTTCGGAAGAATATGGCCCGGCCCAAGAAATTGGCCTCCCGCCTTTCAGTGAAGAAAGCGAATTGCGCCCCAAATCACCCTATGCTATTTCCAAAATCGCCCAAGATTTTATGGGTTTTCAGTATTTCCAAGCCTATAGCCTGAAGATTATCAGAATCCGTGCCTTTAATCACACCGGCCCGGGCCGCGATCCTGTTTTTGGTGTTTCCAACTTTGCCAAAAAAATCGCCGATATGGAAAAAGGCGTTATCGCCCCAGAAATAGAGATCCGCGACTTAACTGCTTTACGCGACTTCACCGATGTGCGCGATGTGGTTCGTGGCTATTGGCTGGCAACCGAAAAATGCCAACCGGGCCAAGTTTATAATATTTGTTCCGGTCGTGGTATCACCTTTGAACAAATACTAAATAAGTTGCTGGAACTTTCAAGGGTAAAAAATATTTCTTTAATTAAGGACCCGGCTGGCAAGAGGCCGACTGATGGGGGACAGATTATTGGTGACAACAGCAGATTCAAAAATATTACCGGCTGGCAACCAGAGATTGATTTTCTAGAAAAAACAATCCCCGACATGCTGGACTTCTGGCGGGGCAATTAATCTTTATATTTAAAATACCCTCTCGATCAGAGGGTATTTTTTTTAAATATTTTTTTTAGCCATCTATACGGTCCAGGCAGACTATGTCGCAAAAATGATTTGACTTTTTTCCTAGCGCCCTTATTTATATCATAGATATACCAAAAAGTATAATTATCCGCCTGCGGATTATTAAATTTTATTTCCCTTGGGTGCTGTAGTGGAAATTCCATGGGGTATCTTGGCATATTGGCATTTTGATCTAAGACATTGACCGTTGAGCCGGCGCCCTCGCCAAAACCGATATTGGTGATCAGGTTTCTTTTGGGCGCGATCGAGACGCCGTCATGTATCAAAACATTATAAAACCACTGGACATCCCAGGTGCCGTCGCGTCCTTTCTTATTATCGTGGATATTATCAAATAGGTTGCTCCAGTATTCCCTCACCGCGTAATTGGCGAGGATTTTATCTAGTTTTTTATTGCGTTTCATTTCCGGCCAGCTGTCTAGAAAAAATTCATAGCTGTCAAAAGCCCTGCGCCAAGTGGCCCAGCCCCACGTCTGCGCTACTTGTGAAAAATAATAGCTGTCGGCGCATTGGAATTTTTTATTGCCTTGCTGGGTATTCAATCCCGCGATTTGCATTATTTTTGGATTGTCCTTATATTTTTCCAATAACTCTCGGCAATAATAAAAAAAGCTCTCCTCTGGCAGGCAGTCATCCTCAAGGATTATCGCCCGATCAACTTGTCCGAAGGCCCATTCCAAGCCCGAGGCAATTCTCGGCCCGCAGTTCATATTCATCTCGGAAAAATTCTTTTTCACTTCGCACTCCCAGTCAACCTGGTCGACCACCGCCCTGGCCGCGTCGCATTTTATTTTTTCTTCGGCGTTTCTAGCCCCATCAGCAATCACAAAAAGTTGTTTTGGCCGGACCTGCCGAATGGCATTGAGAGTCTTTTCGGTGGTATCTACGCGCCGATAAACTGTCAAAAGTATTGGCACATCAAATTGTTTGGTCATATTATTTGTTCTTCAGCCACTGATATAATTTAGGTAATTTATTTTTAAAATAACCTTTTATTATAAAAATTTTTTTTCTGTTATAAGTTTTTTCGGCCTCACGGACCTGCTCTTCATCCAGCTTTTCTTTTACTAAAAAATTTATATATATTTTTTTATCAATTTTGAGGGCTATTTTTAGATCTTTGAGTTTATTGATTTTTTGATTTCTGGCCCTGTCGCGCAATTCCAACTCCTCGCGGCTTATGTGGTAATAATTATTAATCAATTCATGGATGGCTTTGAGATAAAAAGAGTGCTGTGCCTCGCTATTGTTTTTACCAATAGAATTACTATGCAAGCGGTGTTGGATCAAAAACTCTGGCACATTGGTTATTTTTTTTGTTTTGAGCAAGCGCACATACAAATTTAAATCCTGTGAATATTTATATTCCTCATCATAATTACCGACCTTGTCCATCTCTTCTTTACGGAAAAATATGGAGCTATGCCAGAGGCACGGCTTGCCAAAAATAAAATTAAATTTAATTAGTTTAATATCTGTCGGTAGCTTCCTTACTGTCATTTCTCGTCCTTCCGAATCAATGATTTTTACCCAGCTACCAGCCAAAGCGTATTCCGGGTTGGCCTCCATAAACTCATATTGTTTTTGCAATCTCTCCGGCTCAGACAGATCATCAGCGTCTATGCGCGCTATATACTTGCCGCGAGCTTCCTCAAGGCCGATATTGAGCGACCTTGTGAGACCGAAATTTTTGTTATTATTAATCAGTCTGATCCGTTTGTCTTGTTTGGTGTAGTTTTGAATTATCTCCCTTGTTTTATCAGTCGATCCATCGTTGAGGATAATAAATTCAAAATCATCGCAAGTTTGTTTTAAAATACTCTCGATTGCTTGGCTGATGTATTTTTCCGCGTTAAAAGCGGACATTAATACTGATATTTTCATATTACTAAATTTGCTTGGCCACTATCTCCTGACAGATATGCCGCCACTCTGCTGTTTCTTTCTCGCCTCTCCGACGCAAGAAATGTCGGCCGATTCGAGGTATTTTATAAAACCAACGCCTCCACCCCTTTTTGTATTTTTGAGTGCCTAAATTGCTACCCCGGCCAAAATGCACAGCTAGTATCTCCGCGTCATTATCAAGATAATATTCTACCACACCGGTCAGCTTAGCAAAGGGGCCATTTTTATATATCCTAGTATTTCTCCCCGGCCATACTTGACCATTATATCCAGCCGCTAAATATTTCCCCCGCATCTCAAAGCCAGTATCTTGACTTTCGCTGATATCTTTGGGTCGAAAGTCTATATTTAATTCTTTAAACGCTTTTGTTTCCAAAATAGCGGCATAAACCGCAGGAAAATCCTTTGGTTTTAAAAGGCCGTCAGCTTGAGTGCCAACTATCTTTATTTTATTATTTAATTGATTTATCAGTATCTCGTCCCAGTTTTTTTTGAGCCAAAGTGCGTCGGAATCCAAAATACAAAAATACGGAGTTTTCACTTCGGCAGCCAGATAATTCATCGCCGTGCCATGGGCCAGACTACCTCGTAAGCTAGTCTCATTTCGCTCCAAGATTACCTCTGGGTGTTCACGGGAGATAGCCGCCAACTTGTCAAAATCGTCAACTCTAGAACCATTATCTAGTATATGTACTCGATAATTATTCTTAGTAATTTTTGGTAATAATTCCAGAGTGTTTTGAATGAAATCAGTTGTATTGTAATTGACGATCAAAATTGTTATTAAATCCATAATGATAGATTAAATTTGCTCAAGACATAGCGTGTAACTCCTCATCTTCTGTATATAAAATTTCCAAACCATCAACTGGTTCTACTTCTTGGTATTGCTTGGAGAATTCTTGAAAAAATTTATCTATCATCTCCAACTTGATGCGGTAATTTTCTTTATTATTTGTCGCCTTTAGGTGCGCTCGTTGGCTACTCTTGCAATAAGCGCACAGAGGATTTCTTCTCCCCCCGTCAGCGTTTACTGTCTGGCGTAAGTATTGCAGAACAGGATGATGCCATATTTTTTCAAAATCGACTCGCCCATATTTATCTATATGCTTTTTATAATTGAATAAAAAAGAATTGAAAACATTACAACAACCCAGATAGTATGAATCATCATGGGAATAACTTGCCCTCATCTGTAAGCCCGTCCAAGGCAAGGTACACTTTATTTCTTCATTATAGTTACAAAGTTCCCGATTTGACTTTTCCTCTATTATTTTGAGATAAGGACGCTCTTTTGGCAACGCCTCTAGCGAATCATGTTCCCTAGCATATTCATATAATGAGTCTATCTTATTATTAGCTTCTTCTATATCATCGAAGATAACCTTGCTTATCTTGTGGTTATAATCCAAGTAACGGCAGAAATTTAATGCGTTTACTCTCAATTTTTTTGCCAGATCAATCATTTTATATGCTTCATCGACATTGACCTTGTTAAGTGCGTAAACAATACTAATTTTGGGCTTTTTGTAGTTCCCTTTTATTTTCTTTTCAGCCAATGAGGTCAAATTACCGATTACCATTTCAAAATTCCCAGCTTGCAAAATACCGTAAGTTTCCGGAGTGGATGCATGGATCGAAAAAGCTATTGAGTCAAATCCGATTTTTAACATGGTATCTTGAATTTTTTCATTTAACCCCATGCCATTAGTGGAAATTGATAGTTCTAATTTATATTTTAGCTTGATATAGTTAATAATTTCTATGAAATCAGGATTTAGGATAGATTCACCTATATGACCCATGAAATTAGCGCTCTTGGCTTTATCAAATATTTCGTCCATTACTTTTATATTTTCTATAGAGATATTATTTACGGCTCGCCTTATGCCGTTACTTCGCAGATTGTGAATTGAACAGATCGGGCACAATAAATTACAGCAATTACTTAAACTTATAGTTATTTTTGATGGGCGGCTATTCGGCTTAATTGTATCTCTCCGAGCTTCCTCTAGCGCCATTATTTTATTGAGTCTTTTCTTTTGTTCGGGCAATACCAAGGTTGCCAGAAGATTTATTATTCTCCAGCCTAGTATTTTTTTGATACTATCTTTTATTATTTTTTTCATATAAACTAATCTTTTTAGTTAGCCATTTAATATTATGCAATTTGAGATCACGGTCGTGCAAACGCACAAAATTATCATCTTGGATAAATTCTATCCCTTCCATTGCCTTGTTTGTTTCTAGCATATAACGGGCGGCAATCACTTTTTTAATATTTGTTTCTTTCAGCGCCTCGTAAGTTTTTATACTCCAGACGTTGCCCGAAGGCACAAAGATTTCTATTTTTCTTGCAAAATAATCTTCCAATATTTTTTGAGATTCTAGAATATGTTCTCTGTGCAATTCACTTGGCAAGTCAGGCCAGAATTCGCGGTGTGCTTTTCGATTTGAATATCGGAAGTGGGGGAGATGTCGTCCGACAAGACAATGTGTCAGACCATGGTTGGCAACGGTTATTCTCCCCTCATCGGCCGCTTGCTTGAGGGTCGCCGCCTCTGCCGGAAATTTTTCTGGGAAAGGTATTAAATTTGATTTTTCATCCACCCATGTAGCTGTCACTGCCACAATCGGTTTTATTTGGTTATTATAAAATATTTCTAAATATTTTTGCCACTCTTCAGCCGTTAGCTCTTCATACTTGGCCCAGCCCCTGAATGGCCAGACTCTTTTTAAAAAACCATAGTTAGCCCATGGAAAATAAAAATAAGTGATTCCTCGCCAGGAGAATTTTTGTCTGCCCCATTGATTATAATATTTTGTTGATGCCCCGATGTCATCAATGCGCCATTGTTTCATTTTTTTAAAATTATGAATAACCCACTGTAATATTGATCTTGGATTTTATCTATTCGAAATATTTTTAAGATTATTAACCAGGGCCAAAGCAAAAAATAATAAATCAATTTGCGAGCTGGCTCTGATTTATTGCACATCCATTTTCTTTTGACTATATCCCATATCACTGTATAACCATTACCAAATGTCCGTATAGCTATCTGAGTAAATGTTGCTTCTTGAAAAATTTTTTCTGCAAATTTTTTAGTCGGCCGAAAATTATCATCATGGTCGTTTTGTAAGAAAGGGATACTGATAATCGCTGCCCCACCTGGTTTGAGTAAACGATATATTTCTTTGCTTGCTTTGTCAAAACCTTGGAGATATTCCATCACCTCAAGACATAGTATGGCATCAAAATAGTCATCTGAGTAATCAAGGCCAACCTCGATGTCACCGTATAAAACGTTTAACTCCTTGTTTTCCTCTATGTCCACCGCCGTTACCTCTGCCCCTTTCATCATTTTGTCATAGCGTCTGTTTTTTGAGCCGATATCTAGAACCTTACCCTTAAGTAAATTAATGTTGGCGTGGAGTAGCCACTCTAAGATATTTCGATGCCAGCTGGCTTTATAGTACCGATAACTATTTTTTTTAATTTGGGTGATTTTTTTAATCACCTGATTATATCTTTGTCTTTGGCGGAAAAAGAATATGTATATCTGAATTTTATGAGCCGAGATAGCTTTGAATCGATATGGTTTATTTTTTAGCCATTGTTCGATTTGTTCAATATATTCACTGGCTATTTCCCCAGCCCCTTTAAACTCAATTTTATTAACATATGACTGGTAATTTTTTACCACCGCCTCAATGGTTCTTATCATATTTTGATTGTCTGTGAATAGCTCACCGGCATTTCGTATTACTTCTCTGTTGCCCCCACTATCTAAGGCGACGACCGGCAAACCGCAAGCCAAGGCTTCCAGAATGGCGTTAGAACAAGCATCATTTTTAGTAGCCGTTATATAGATATCATGCTTTTTAAGTTCTTTAGCCAATAATACGCTTGGAAGCGGTGGCAACATTTTTATATTTCGAAAAATTATTGGTGAATTGCCCACAAAGGTCATTTCATATTTAGACCAATCCAGTTGTTGATCGAGATATTGGTAATAAGTGTAACCTTTATTTGGATTATCTGACCAGCTACTGGCGATGAGTTTTATTTTTTCCCCTTGGGGTGGTTTTTTCCGGTCATTATTAAAAAAAGTCTCGTCCAAACAATTGCCAATAATAGCATAATTTTTATTTCTAAATCCTAGATATGCCAATTCTTGATGCAACCATTTACTATTAAAAACAACCCCATCAGCTAAATTATTGGCCGCAATGACCGTCGCTCTGTCTATTATTTTCCAACCCCCTTGACGGTGATAATAGAATACCTCGCCCAATCGATGAATAAAAAATTTTTCCGGATATTTCTTTTTTAATGCTATTACCTCTTCTAATTTTTGATAGCTGTAAAATAAGATACAATTAGCCTTAGCTAGTTCTTCTTCATAAATGCCGAGTTTCCGAAATTCATTTCGAAGTGCCTGGAAAAATTGGTTACCACCACCCCAAGGTCCGTCTTGGAAATCGTATAGTATTTTAATCTTCAAATTGCTGTTCATAATATTTTTTATAAAACTCGCCGGTTTTTAGAAGCTCAGCATGATTACCTACTTCTACTATTTTCCCATGGTTTAAAACAACAATCTGATCAGCCATTTTTATGGTTGGCAATCGGTGGGCGATGGCGATCACTGTTCTACTTTTCATAATAGCTAGTAGCTCTTTTTGGATTATTTGTTCAGTTTCGATATCTAACGAACTCGTCGCTTCATCCAAAATTAGTATTTCCGGATCACGCAATATCGCTCTCGCAATCGCAATTCTTTGTCGCTGTCCGCCTGAAAGCTTGGCTCCCTTTTCCCCCAAAAACGTTTGTAAATTTTTCGGCAAGTTCATAATATCGTCATAAATATTAGCCGCTTTGGCCGCCTCAATTATTTTTTCTTTTGGTGCCGCCAGGTCACCGTAGGCTATATTATATTCGACAGAATTATTAAAAATAGTAATATCCTGGGAAATATAACCGATTTTTTTGCGCCAACTGTGTATATCCAATTCCTGGATATCCACGTCATCTATTAATATCTGGCCTTCTTTAGGATAGAAGAGCCCAACCACTAGATTAGCCAAGGTGGTTTTGCCTACTCCACTTGGTCCGACCAGCGCAATGAATTTTCCTTTTGGGATAAAAAGATTAATATCTTGAACAACGGTTTGCCCTTTATAGTATCCGTAACTTACATTTTTGAATTCAATTCCTTTTTTTAGCGTTTGAAACTGTTTCTGACCGTTTGGCAATATTGCTTCCCTGGCCGTTGCCAGCATTTTTTCGTAAGCTTTATAGGGTTCAATGTATTGGAATATTTTAGAAAATGATCTCAAGATAGCATTTATCTCATCAAATATTTTCATAAATACATATAGATAGGCGACAATCGCTGGCAGAAAAACAATCAAATCAATTTTAAAAAATTCAATTCCCACTATGAAAAACAGGATAATCGCCAACATGAGAACGGTCTCCGCTATTGGGGTTATTGAATTATCATATTTTGCATTATCAAATTCTAGCCTTGCCAAATCGGTGGTAATTTTATCAAACCTTTCTTTCTCATAGTTTTCCGCGGAGGATATTTTTATCAAGCGGATATTATTAAATATTTCAACCATGCGATCATGTAAATCAGCTACCGCTACTGTCGTTTGCATGCTGACGCTTTTTATAATTCCAAAAATTTTTTTTACCACCGGGGAGAGCGCTATTTCTAATATAATAAAAATTATCGTAGCCTTCCATGAGATTAAAACCAAAATAAATAAATAAACACCGGATTTGCTAATTCTCACTAGTAAGTCTAGTAAAACAAAGTAAAAACCTACGATACCATTGGTGTAAACTGATATACTACCTATTAAGCCTCCAGATTTCATACCACCATAAAAATCATAACTTGTATCAGCTATGGCATTAAACATCTCACTTTGTAAATCACGTTTTATCAGATTACTGACTTTGACTATATAAATAGTTCGTAGGTAATTGAATAAGTTCTTAAGAATAATCATCACTAAGGCAAAAACTAAAATTTTCAAAATTGCCGTTGCCTGTGGCTCAGCAAACAATTTTAATTGTAGATCTTTAAAAATAGGTAAAATATAATTTTGTTTCCCGTCACCATTGAGTAGGTTTTGGAAAAAAGGTGCGATCGCCCCCATGCTAAAACCATCAAAAACAGACGTGGCAACACTTAGAACGAGGATGACCAAACAAAATAGTCTGTATTTCTTAATAAAAGCCCACGCTTTCTGGAAATATTTCCTTCGCTCTTGATTGAATATTGTTCTTAAAATCATATTTTATATTTTATATTAAATGTCTAATGGCTGATATACCTCTTGATAGTATCTCTCCGCTATTTTGATCCAGCTGTATTTTTCTATCTCATCTAGGCCAGCGGCTGCCAATCTTTGGCCAAATTCTTGATTAGTAATTATTTTTTCTGCCCCAGCTATCAATGCCTGTATATCTCCCACTTCGACCAAGATCGCTGTCTCATTATCCACGGCAATATCTGGCACCATGCCGACTTTTGTGCTAATTATTGGTACTCCGGTTGCCCAAGCTTCTAGCAGCGCCTTGGGACCTCCCTCGACACGTGAAGTTATTAAATATAAATCCAAAGCTTGCCAATAGGGGACTAGGTCATTATAATTTTTTAAATATTGATGGGCAAATGTCACCCCAGCCATTGCCAATCTTTTTTTGACATAACCGCGGGCTGGCCCGGTCAATAATACATGGATTGGATATTTTTTTGACAACTCTATCACCACATCGCAGAAAATATCCGGCCCCTTGATCAGTTTTGGCTCTCGTCCTTCGGCCCAGCCGTTGCCATCTTTTTGAAAGGAGCCAATAATAATCTTATTTTTTGGTAGATTTAATTTTTCTCTGATTATTTGCCTTGCGTTATGTGAAGCTGGTTGAAATATCTCCAAATCAATACCCAATGGAATCACTTTTATTTTCGATTCCGGCACCCCGGCTGACATCAATTTACTCTTCGTATCCAAACAGGAAGTATGCAGCCAACTGATCCTAGATAAATTTTTTTTAATCTGTTTAATCTGCGGCCAGTGTTTATCTCCAATATGAAAAATAGTCTGAACGATTTTATTGTCTCGGTTTATATTTTTTATCTCTGAAGACACTGGTATTGATCCCAGATGTATAATTTTATTTTTATAGCCGCAAGCCATTGTGTCTGTCTTGGCCCTGAGCAAATTTTTCCTGTTCAATTCTCGTGTTATTTGCCAGCCATCCCAGTCAGTCGACCAATTGGCATTTTCGATAATATAAATCAATTCCCATTTGTTTGGGACAGAATTTAAGCAATATTTACCCATTAACGCCAACCCTTTTTTAATCTTGTGAATCAACATACTGTCTTTTAATTATTCCCCACCATTCACCCCAGTTCACCTGAAAACTTTTTATCACCCAGCCAGTTGCTTCAATTTCTTTTTTTATTTCCGCCTCGGTATATTCAAGCTCATGAGTCGGATCCAGCTTGTATTCAAAGCCCTTGGCTTTTTTATAAGCCGCGAGCCAATCGCGCGTGATTAGTGGTACTCGCAGTAATATTATTGGTGCTACATTTTTCAAAGCTTCAAGCAATCTTTTCCGATCACAAATATGCTCCAGCACGTTTGACAAAATTATCTTGTCAAATTTTTCTTCCGGCCGGTATTCGTTGAGATCAGCCACTATAAATTTCAGATTTGAGCGCTGATATTTTTTTTGAGCTTCTTCAATGCTTTTTTTGTTAAAATCCACTCCCAGCACATATTTGGCTTTTTCCGCGATTTTATAAGCCACCAAGCCTGTCCCTGATCCCGCATCCAATATTTTGTCGTTCTCATCAATATTGTCCAGAAAAAACTGGCTATAATTTACTATTTCATGCTTGGGGTGCGTGCCATTATTGAGGCTCGTGGCCAAGCCAGTTATTTTCTCGTAAGTCCGATTGTGTTGGTTGATATATTTTTCCAGCTGACGCATTTTTTTCTTTTCACTCGTCAAAACTGTGCCAAGTACTACCCTGGCAATTTTAAGAGTTTTTTTCCAGCCTTTTTCTTGCAGATTTTTTTTGATCTTATTAAACAAGACTTTCATAGATCTTTATTTCTTTATTGATTTGGGTTGCTAGGGCGAAGTTATCTACCACAAATTCTCTCGCCGCCGCACCCAATTTTTCTTGCCATTCCCGATTGTCCACCAGCTTTGCGATCGTCTCTCTGAGCGATTCCACTGTCGTGCTGGTGAGAAGTCCTGTTTTATTATTTTCAATAACTTCCTTGGTGCCTGCCACTTTGGTGCCGATACAGGCCAAACCGACGCTCATCGCTTCCAAAAGTGACTTTGGCATCCCTTCATAAAGAGACGGCAAAACGTAGATTCGATATTTATTCAGAAGCCCTGGCAACTCATCGTTTGGTCTGCGTCCGCTAAAAGTCACTTTTACTTGGAGCTCCTTTGCCAATGTTTCCAATTGTTTTTTTAATTGCTCGCTCTTTTCCTCCATAGCTCCGCCAATTATATCCAAACCGATTCCTGTTCCCGCTAGCGCCTTTACCAAATTTACTAAATTTTTTTGTTCCTCTATTTTACCAGAATAAACTATCCGATTTTCATATTTATTCCCTGGTTGTGGCGAAAATTTATCCGTATCAATATAATTGGCGACTAGCTTTATTCTTTTCGGTTCAATCTTATATTTTTTGATCAAATATTCTTTGTCGCCTTCTGAAGTAACTAGCGCCATGTCCGCCAACCAATAAGCGATCTTCTCCCAGCGTATAATGGCCTTGTCGGCTCGTCCGTTTTGTTTTATCTGAAAAAGAGATTGTGTCCAACCAGTTCTAAGTATTAACCGTCCTTTGGGCTTTATTATTTTGGCGATTAGTGCTGCTCGGGCTTTTAACTGGTTAGTTTTCCAAAAATCACAGGCTCGTGTCTTGCGCCAATTCAAAAAAGGCAAGAGCCAGCGATAATCCCTAGCTCGCATGCGCCATCTTTTGTAAACAATCTCGATATTCGGCGCCAAATATTTTTGATAGGCCAATTCTTCCTTGCCATCATAGGTGAATAAATATATTTTTTTGAAATGTTTTGCCAAAAGATTATAGGGCGCGATTTCTCGTGACAAGATGCCCGCTCGCTCCCATTTGGCCAAGCTCATTTTCTCTGTCAAAAAAAATCCCAAAATTTTGTCATTCAGTTTTATTCCGTTATTCATAATTCACTATTCATAATTCATCTTACTGTCCGCCGCCGCTCAATACCGTTTTAATTGTTTTCAAAATAATTGACCAGTCCAAAGTCAGCGAACGGTTTTTGATATAATACAAATCATACTGTAATTTTTCCAAGGCGTCGGCTTCTGACGCGCCATAGGGAAAATTAATTTGCGCCCAGCCGGTCAAGCCGGGCTTAATGAGCAGGCGTGTCTCATAAAAGGGGATCGTGGTCTTCAATTTTTCAATAAATTCCGGTCTTTCCGGCCGGGGTCCGATAAAACTCATTTCGCCTCGCAAGATGTTAACGAGTTGCGGAATTTCATCAATTCGTGATTTGCGCATAAATCTCCCCACCGGGGTAACGCGCGGATCATTCTTTTGCGCCCATTGCGGCCCGTTTTTTTCCGCGTCCACGCTCATCGTCCGGAATTTAACAGCCATGAATTTTTTGCCATTACGTCCGGTTCGCTGCTGTTGAAAAAATCCTGGGCCAGGACTGCCGAGCCTGATTAGGCCATAAATCAGGGGCAAAAAAGGCATGGTCAACAGCAAAAGACCCAAAGACAAGACGATATCGGTTAGGCGCTTGGTAGTTTCATAGGCCTTTTTATTGCCCTCTTTGATATTTTCCAAAAACCACAATTGACCGATCGTATTTACCAGGATTTTCCCCGTGAATTCCTCGGCAAATTTTGGCAAGTCAAAAATCGTGATCTTTTGCGCCAGTGATTGATACAAGTGATTGATCAATTTTTGATGTTCATTCAAATTATTGGCGACAATCACCAGGCGTATTTTGTTTTTGATAATCAAATTTTGAAGATTAACCGTTTCGTCCAGCACTTCAAAGAACGGATCAACCGTCAATGGCGCCTGGTTGTTGTCTAGCCGCACGAGCGTTTTTACCCGAATGCCTTTTTGCGGCTGGCTGTTTATCTCTTGCGCTAAATTGATTGTTTCCGCAGTCAAGCCGATCATCAGGGCCTCCTCTAAAAATTTTTTGTGAACCACTAATTGGTTATAAAAACGCCGCCAGATAAAAAACAGGCCACTGAAAATGAGTAAATCCAAAATTAAGATTGTTTTGGGCGAGATGCCGGTCGTGGCGACATAAAAAAAGACAAATCCGATTAGCGCGCACCAAAGCATGCTTTTGCCGAGCAGGCTGTAAAACTGGAAACTATTTTTAGCCGTCTCTAATTCGTAAAGTTTATTGATAAAAAAGATGATAATCCATAAACCGAACACCAGCGTAAAGGGGAGCCAGTGTTTGTTCCAAACGGGAGCAGATACTATTTTCTGATAGCGCACGAGCAATGTCAACCATAACGAAAAATAAAGGATGCTGACATCCCCTAAAAATAAAATTATTCTTTTAATTTTAGCCAATGGGCTGATCATGATTTGGGCATTTTACTTGTTTTTATTATAATCAATTCACTCGCTTTTTTCAAGTTTTTCATACAGCTTGTTTATTTGTCTTAGATATTATAAAATAAACTCAATATGTTTAATATTAACTCACCATTGGTTCGCTATCTGCGCTATAGTCTATGGGCTTGCTTATATTTAGCACTTTTGACCCCGCTTTTAGTCGGTGAGAATTTTCTTTTTCCTTTTATCTCGCTCAAAGTCTTTTATTTTCGCTTTATTATTGAGCTTGCTCTTTTTATCTATCTGCTTTTGCTCATCTTCTGTCGTTGGTATCGTCCGCGTTTTCATAAACTCACCATCGCCATCCTGGTCTTTGGACTGATCGTGCTTCTGACTAGTCTGACCGGTGTCAATCCCTACCGCAGCTTCTGGAGTACTATTGAGCGTGGCGAAGGTTCTTTGACTATTTCTCATTTGATTATTTATTGTTTTTTATTATCCCAAACCCTGCGCTCACGTCGTCAGTGGCTGTCATATTTTAGTGCCTCGGTTTTTATTAGTGTTTTGGTGGGTTTATATGCTCTGGCGCAAGAGCATATCCAAATTTCTTGGATTGTCTCCGCTGCCACCGGCCGCCTATCATCTACTTTGGGCAATCCGGCCTATCTTGGCGCCTATGCTCTCGGACACCTATGGTTGAGTTTGCTTTTATTTTTTGAATATAAAAAAATACCGGCCAAAATAATCACCGGATTGGTAATTATTTTTGAACTTTATGTTCTTTGGCAGACTGAAACACGCGGTGCTATTCTGTCTTTGGCTGTTACCTTGCCCCCGCTCTTTATTGCTCTGGCTGTTTTCTGGCCGCGCCGTCGGGTAAAAGTTATTTCCTTATCGCTTTTGTCTATTCTGCTGCTTTCTGTTATTTTTGTCTGGAGTAATCGTCATTCCTCTTGGATTGTCAAATCCAATACTCTCAATCGCGTTGCCACTATTTCTCTCTCGGATATCACTACCCAATCACGTATCTTGGCCTGGGACTCTTCTTGGCGCGGTTGGCGCGAACGCTTCCTTTTGGGCTATGGCTGGGACAATTACAATATTGCCTTCAACAAATATTTTCATCCGGAAATTTTTCGTGACAACGGCTCGCAAATTTGGTTTGACCGCGCCCACAATACGGTTTTTGATGTCGCGGTTAGTGCTGGCCTGCTTGGCCTTATCGGCTATTTAGCTATTTTCGGTCTGGGCTTTTTTTATCTCTTCAAATTCCTCCTCAAGGATCGTGCCAATTTGCCCATCTATCTTTTATCAACCGCTTTTCTGTTTGGTCATTTTGTCCAAAATATTTTTGTTTTTGATTGTCTACCTACCTATATCATGCTTTTTATGGTCTTAGCTTTCGTCTGCTTTATTGTTAATAGGCATCAGGGTCTTTACCAGTCTGGTCTTTCAGAGGAAAATTATCAGCCCCTCCAATACTTTTTAAGTGCTGCTTGTCTGGTATTTTTAATCCTAGCCGCTGTTATCTTCAATTATCGTCCAGCCAAAGCTAACGCCCTGGCACTAGAAGGATTAAAAAAATTCTATCTTGGCCAGATTGGCGAGGGTATTAGCACTATGCAGCAGGCCATAGCTCTTAATACTTATCACACACCGGAGATTCGGCAGAAGCTCACAGACAATATTTTAAATTTCAACCGCTCTGAATATATTTCTGGTCAAAAACAATTAAAAGATAATTATGCAACGGCCTTCTCGGCCATCAAGGCTAATATTGACGAATCTCCCATTGATGTGCAGAATTATCTTTATCTGATGATTTTGTACAACGCCGCCACTCCGACCGACCATACTTTGCCCAGCCAGGTCTTGCGTCTGGGCGAGCAGGCCTTGAAATTATCGCCTACACGGCCGCAGATTTATTTTGAAATGGGTCAAGCCGCTATTAGCCTGGGCAGTTTTAAGGAAGGCACTAATTATTTTCAGAAGGGCGTTGCTCTCAGCCCCAAAAACCTTGACGCCCGCTGGCTCCTCTTGACGGCCTATATCATTACTGGTCAGAACGAAGAAGCCGCGAGTGAGTATAATACTATGATTGATTTGGGGTTGTCAGAAAATATTGTTAATCTTGAACGCCTGGTCAATCTTTATAGCCTAACCAAAAATTATCCTACCCTTATAAGTCTTTATCAAAAATTAATTAACCTCAAGCCCGAAAATATTGACTACTGGCGCCAACTGGCGGCTATCTATCAGAACAGCGGCGATCAAACCTCGTTTAACAAAGTATTAACTGATTTCTTGGCCACTCATCCAGGCATGACCGTCAATAATCTTATTTCCAACCCCTAATCTATGACTTTTTCCTATTTCCAAAATAAAGTTGCTGCTATTTTAATTTTTTGATAATCATCGGCCTGTTTTTTATTGGTGTGCCTATCCGCGCTTCGCACTTCGAAATAGACAGTTCGCCAGCCCATCAAGCCAACCAAGTGCTTATCAAATTAAAAAATTCTGACAAAATTTATCAATTGGATACTGGCCATGAATCCGTGGCGCAGTTTATTTCTGATCGCCAAGATAATGATTCCATTGAATACCTCGAGCCCAACTATCTCTATCGTTCAGTTTTGGATCCCAACGATACTTTTTATCCTCAGCAGTTAGCCTATCTTTCCTCGATTAAGGTTCCACAAGCCTGGAATTACAGCACTGGTAACAGCAGTGTGGTCATTGCCGTGATTGATACAGGAGTGAATATAAATCATCCAGATCTCGTAAATAATATCTGGCGCAACACCAAGGAAGTCCCAGGCAATTGGCTTGATGATGATGGTAATGGTTATATTGATGATTATTATGGCTGGGATTTCTTGAGCGAGGATCAGGATCCCTCACCAAAATTTAATGGTAATTATAATTTTCTTGGCATGAACCACGGCACTATTATTGCCGGCGTGATTGCCGGCGAGGGTAATAATAAAATCGGCATCACTGGTATTAATTGGCGTGCCAAAATTATGGCTTTACGAGTTCTCAATGGTGAAGGCACCGGTAGTACTCTGGACGTTGCCAGGGCGATTGACTATGCTCGCCTGAATGGCGCCCATATTATAAACTTGAGCTTTGTTGGTGAGGGCGAATCGCAAACCCTGAAAACTGCCATCGCCAAGGCCTATCAAGCTGGTATTCTGATTGTGGCTGCGGCTGGTAATGAAGTCAATCAGGGGATTGATATGACTTTCAAGCCTCAATATCCAGTTTGTCATGATGGTGACACCCCCGGGGATAACTGGGTTATCGGAGTTGGTTCGGTTGACAACAACGATCATCTGGCCAGTTTTTCGAACTATGGCAAATGTATTGACCTGGTCACTCCGGGCGTGAGTGTCTTTAGTACTTTATTCCAAGAAAATAATCACCCCCAATATGATAAGGAATACGGCGGTCTCTGGTCTGGTACCTCTATTTCCGCTCCTCAAGTCAGCGCCGCCGCCGGTCTGCTCAAAGCGCTCAAGCCTGAATTAACTATTTTAGAAATTCGTGATTATTTACTCAATAATACTGATAATATTGAGGCCAAGAACCCTACCTATCTTGGTAAACTTGGACACGGCAAATTAAATGTTTATGCCACTTTGGCGGCCGCCAAAAACTCTTTAAGTCAACTGGAAATTCGCACTGATAAATTAGTTACCGCCCCTGGGCCATCCGGTGGCCCTCAGGTTAAAACTTATTTTGAAGGCAAGCAATATTCTCAATTTTTCGCTCTGGAAAAAACAAACCGTAACGGCATCAATATTACCAGCCGCGATCTCAATGGCGACAACCAGGAAGAACTGATCGTTTCCTCGGAAAAGGGAGCCGAACCTTGGGTTTATATCTTTGATATCAATGGTGTTTATAAAACCAAATTTTTAGCCTATGATAAGGAAATGAAATTCGGCGTGCGGGTCGGGGTTGCTGATGTTAATAATGACGGCCAGAAAGAAATTATTACCGTTCCGGCTGCCGGTTATCAGCCGCTAGTTAGGATTTTTAATCAAACTGGCAAAAAGCTCTCAGAATTTTTGGCCCTTAATCAATTCTTCAAAGGTGGCTTGAGTATTGCCGTTGGCGATGTAAATAATGACAGTTTCGAAGAAATTATTCTTGGTTCCGGTCCGGGCGCTCAAGCTTATGTCAAAATCTTTAATTATCATGGCCAGTTAATTAGACAATTTCTGGCTTTTGATAAATTCTATGGTGGTATCAATGTGGCCTTCGGTTATTATGACGATTCCGGCCTTTCTTACGCCATCGCTCCTATGAGCCAGCTTTCGCCCCAAATAAAAATTTTCAGTTCACTTGGTATTCTAAAAAATCAGTTTCTTGCTTATGATAAAAAATTTACTGGCGGCGTTAATTTGGCTTCAGGAGATATTAACGGCGATGGGATAGATGAACTTATCACGGGTGCCGGTCAGGGTGGTGGTCCCCACGTCCGCATCTTTAGAGGTACCGGTGGCCTCCTTGGCCAGTTTATGGCCTATGATCCCAAATTTAGGGGCGGCGTTAAGGTTTCTGCCGGCAAATAATTTTGTTTTTTATGCTTAAAAAATATTTACAATTCTTTTATGAAAAAACGGCCATTTGCTTCCGAAATCTGCCTTTTATCCGCCATTACCCCGACTCCAAAGAATTAATAAAATATTCGATCGTTGGTAATTTTAGTAATTTTCTTGATCTTGTCCTGTATATTATTTTTACTCGTTTCTCTCATTTCTGGCACGAAAATTATCTCTGGGCCAATGCCTTATCTATGTTTGTTGGCAGTGTTGTTCGTTTCTTCCTTCATAAAAAATGGACCTTCCGTCATAATGCTGGCTCTTCTCACTATCAATATTTTCGCTTTATTATTGTTTTGATTTTAAGTTTTATTCTCACTGGCTTATTCCTTTTCCTCATTGTCGAGCATTTTACTGTCAATGATATTATCGGCAAAATTATCGCCATGGGTCTGGTCACCGGCTTCACTTATTATTTAACCAAAATTTGGGTTTTTAAAAAAAATGGGCCTTTCCCCAAATAATTATAACTTAGCAACTTACTATCTAAAATAATAATTGTATGATAATCCAAGACAGAACCGTTCTTGCTACCGGCCGCGATAATATTATTTTGACCGGTGCCGCCGGCTTTATCGGCTCCAATCTTGCCGCTTCTCTGGTAAAAAACTATAACGTTATTGCCATTGATAATTTTATTACTGGCGACGAGAAAAATATTGACCAGCTGCTTCAGCTGCCAAACTTTGAATTCATCCGTCATGACATTACCGAGCCGCTTGACCTTGATGATTATCCTGAACTCAAAAAATTTCAGATCAACGTTCAGGGTATCAGTAAGATTTTTAATCTTGCTTGTCCTACGGCACCCAAAGATCATGCCAAATATGCCCTGGAAATTATCGGCGCCAACTCGGCCGGTGTTCAGAATATGCTCAACCTCGCTGTCAGGTACAAAGCTACTTTCATTCACGTTTCCAGCCAGCATATTTATGGCATACCCAAAGATCAAGGTCCAATCAAAGAAGATTATTTTGGCTGCACCAACCCCATCGGTCCGCGCAGTGCCTATGACGAGGGCAAACGTTTTTCTGAAACCATCGTCAGTTATTATCAGCGTCAGTTTGGTCTCGACGCCAAGATTGCCCGTGTTTTCACCACTTACGGCCCTCGGATGGCCCTTAACGAGGGTCGTTCCGTTCCCGATTTTATCATCAGTGCCATCAACAATGAAGACCTGGTGGTTTATGGGGATGAAAATACCCAAAATACTTTTTGCTATGTTGATGATATTGTTGACGGTTTGGTCAAATTGGCCGGTTCGTCTCTTACTACTCCGATCAATTTGGGCCACTATGGAAAACACACCCTTAAAAGCACGGCCGAACTGGCGATCAAACTCACTGATTCAAAATCCAAGATTATTTATCGTAACCCTGAATGGTATATTGCTTCCTATAATATTCCCGATATCACCCTGGCCAGAGAAACACTCGGTTGGTTCCCGCTGGTTGGTCTGGAAGATGGTTTTAAACGCACAATAGAATTTACCAAAATAAATTTGCGCCTGTATCAGTCATAATTATTAATTTAGCTGCTATAAAATTATGTTGAAACATATTTTTACTTCCGAATCGGTTACCGAGGGTCATCCAGACAAGATCTGCGATCAGCTGTCTGATGGTATTTATGATGCGATGATCAAACAAGATCCTGATACTCATGCCGGCATTGAATGCTACGCGACCACCGGACTGGTCATGGTTGGCGGGGAAGCCCGCACCAAAGCTTATGTTGACATTCAAGAAAC
>JAAZMX010000055.1 GCA_012798565.1 Candidatus Kuenenbacteria bacterium | reverse complement strand
GAGGGTTATGGACGTTATCATTATTTGGACAAGATCAAATTTTACTATAATGCCCGCGGTTCGCTATTTGAGTCAAAATATTGGTTAGACTTGATGTATGAAAGAAAAATTATAGATTCAGTCCATTATTTAGACTTAATGGATTTATACCAAAATATCATTAAAGCCTTAAACGGTTTGATCAATACCAATTATTCTAATAAGTATTCTTGACGCCCGTTTCCTGATATCTGGTTTCTACTTTCTGGTTTCTTTCTTATTTTTATGCTATAATACCCTTGTGGATAAATTATTCTCCTATTGCAATTATCTATTACAAAACCAAGCATCAAAGGTCGAATTTTCTTTTTTTGTAATAAATCTAGCTAGGTTTATTAGTAAGTTTTCTTAAAAATTATGAAGAATAATAAAAAAGGTTTTACCTTGATCGAACTTTTAGTGGTCATCGCCATTATTGGTCTATTGGCCACTCTTTCGGTTGTGGCTTTGAATAATGCTCGTCAGAAATCCCGCGATGCCAAGCGTGTTTCCGACATCAAGCAAATTCAGACTTCTTTGGAACTGTATTTTGTGGATCAAAATTCCTATCCGAGTGGCGCTTCTGTCACCCTGGGTGGTACTGGCTACAAGGCTCTCAGCAGCACTTCCGGTTTCGCTTCTGCTGCCGCTGGTACGACCTATATGGGTCAAGTGCCAGCCGAACCAACCCCAGCCGCTACTCCTGCTGGTTATGTTTACAACGCCCTCCCGGCTGCTTGCACCGGCACTGCCTGCACTGGTTATACTCTAATTTTTGGTCTCGAAGGTGCCACTGGTGGTCTCGCTTCTGGTGCTCATACCGCCAATGCCAACGGTATTCAGTAAATTCTGTTTTTCCAACCCGCTCCGGTGGTCATCGGAGCGGGTTTTTGTTTTTGAAAAACAATTTTTGTGCTAATGTTAAGCTAGTATTATCGTAAATTTTTCTATGACCAAAAGAACCACTTGTCTTTATTTATTTTTGATTATTTTAGTTGCCCTGGGTCTGCGCCTGATCAATCTTGGTACTGAACCATTTTGGGGTGATGAAGCCCTGAGTTTTGATATTACCAAACATTACACCCAGGATATTTCTGGTCTTTTGCTTTATCTCAAAACAATTGAGGTGCACCCTCCCCTCTATTATTTGATTTTAAATATCTGGTGTAAGTTTTTTGGTTGGACCGAATTTGCCTCCCGGGCCCTATCTCTATTTTTTGGTCTCGGCGTTGTTCTCCTTGGCTTCTGGCTGGCAGACATACTCTTCCACCAGAGAAAATTGTCGCTCATCAGCGCCTTTCTTCTGGCTGTTTTGCCCTTTCAGGTTGAATTCAGTCAGGAAGCTCGACCTTATATGTTTTTTTGTTTTTGTGCTGTTTTGTCAGCCATTATTTACTGGCGCTATCGAGAACATAACAAAATATTCCTAATCCCTGCCTATATCTTAGTCACCTTGGCTGGTTTGTTCTTGCATTACTCTTATCTCTTCTTTGCCGCCTCGCTCGGTTTATATTGGTTATTCGAAATCACACTCTCTAATCAAAAACCGCGCGCCCAAAAAATTTATCTTTGGCTTGGCGTTCACCTGTTTATTTTCTTAGCTTATTTTTTCCAGGGCATCAATCTCTTGTACAAAATGTTTCTGGGCGACCACTTGCTCTTTGATACTCCCCGTACCCTGAGTGCCAACCGGCCAGTGGCTTTTTTTGAATCAGTTTTTAACCAACTTATTTGGTTGAGTAAAAATGAAGCTCGGCCTTTATCCGAGATCGTGGTTATTTTTGTTTTTAAAATTGTCTTTTTGGCCGGCTTGGTCTGGCTGATTTTCCGCCAGCGGGAAAAATTTTTATCCGCCCTGTCTTCAGGGCGTCAGCCGCTTATTTATCTTTTTGTTTTAACTCTTTTGCCGGTTGTCTTTTTCGCGCTTTCTCCTTTTAGTGTCGCTTATGCTCCGATTTTTGAACGTCACGTGATCACCAGCTCGGTTTTTCTAGCTTTGCTCTTGGCCTATTTGGTTAGTTTTTTTGATTTTAAAAAAAGAATATTAGTCGTGGCTTTATTTCTCTTGAGTATTATGAATCCGCTCATCACCATTGTAAGTGATGATTCGCTCTGGGACGGATATTTCCGGCTCAAATCCATCGCCGAACAAATCAACCTCAATTATCGCCAGGGCGACCTTGTCCTAGTTTCTTCCACGATTGGCCGCTCGGATGTCAATCACTATTTACGAGGCGATATTCCTTCCCTTTCGCTTTACCCCCTGAATCTCCTAGATTATCACTATGATTTTTTGAGCTCCCGTGAAACCCTAGGTTTAAATGAAAATGAATCCCAGCTCCGTTCTCTCCTTGATCCCAGCAAAGATTATGGCCGGGTGGATCGCAAAATGGATTATATTCTCAAAAAATATCAACCCCGAAGGATTTGGTTTATTTCTGACAAAGACTATAACGCTACCAAATGGTTTGAAGAAAAACACTGGCGCCGTGCCATGGATTCACTCGGTGAGCTTCACCCGCTCAAGCTCTATGACAGCCACGTTCCGGCCTTGGCCAACTAAATTATCCCTACCAAAAATCCTCCCGTAACAGGGAGGATTTTCATTTATTTTTTTAGTTAGTCTTTGAAAGTAAACTTTCTATTGGCCCAGTAGGTCCAGCTCACCCCGCACAAGACCGTTATTACTTTGGCCAAAATATAATAAATTTTTCCATATTCCACCAAAAGAAAAAGCACCGCTGTATTTATTGCTAATCCGCCTAGGTGGATAATGAAAAAGGATTTGTATTGTTGCCAAAAAGGTTTATTACTGTTAGTGAAAACCCATCGGCGGCTGATAGCGAAATGGGTGATCGACCCAACCAAAAAAGAAAAAACAGATGATATCAAATACCAAACCTCTGCCCATTCAGTTAAGGCATACAAAAGAGCAATATCCACCAAGGTGGCAATGCCGCCAGAAATGGCAAAACGAAAAAATTTTTTTTGGAGGAAATAATTGATTATTTTTCTAAAAGCATTATTCATTCTCAATATTCGTAAATTCGTAAGTAATTTGCCCGCCCCGCCTCGCGTCAACGCGAGGCGGGTATATTCGTAGATAGTTATTCAAACTTCTTATATTTTTTTAATCCCAGCCGGAACAAAATATACTGTCCCAGATTTTTCAAAATACTTAACCCATAAATTACGCTTCTCTTTAATCCGATCATTGAGGCACCTTTAAAATATTTGGTGCTAATTGGCACCTCTTGGATGCGCAAATTTTTAATTTTGAGCTGGATGATTATCTCTGTGTCAAACACGAAATCATCAGAGTTATCCATAAAATTTACCGTTTCCAAAGCCTGCCGGCTATAAGCGCGAAAACCGGAATGATATTCGGTCAGCCGTAACCCAAGGATTAGGTTTTCCAGCTGAGTTAAAAAAATATTAGCCGCGTATTTCCAGCCAGGCATGCCGCCGGCCCTCGCTCCGCCCGGCCGCATCATGCGTGAACCAAAAATAGCGTCAGCATCACCTCGAATTAAAGGCAGGAGTAAATCCGGCACTAGTCGGGGGTCATATTGATGATCCGGGTGGATCATAATGGCAATATCTGCTCCCAATTTTAGTGCTTCGGTGTAGCAGGTTTTTTGGTTGCCGCCATAGCCGCGATTTTTAGGATGCGCGAAAACCGTTAGTCCCAATTTTTTGGCCAGAAGCACCGTGCCATCACGGCTGGCATCATCCACCAAAATAATCTCATCCACCCAATCTCTGGGGATATCGTTGAGGGTCTTTTCCAAGGTTTTTTCCGCATTATATGCCGGCAATACAGCGATTATTTTTTTTCCAGGATAGAGTTTTGGCATAATTTTATTTTACATAAAGAGTCAGCGGGAACAAACTACCAATGGGTTCAAAGGCAATCTTCCAACCGTTAAATACAAACCATTCGCGTATTTGCTGTGTCGCCCCGTCGCCAATCACCCACACCCTTTTGGCCTGATTCTTTTTTATTAAATAATTCAATTTTTTATCCAAACCCGGCCAGTTGATCAGGGAAAAGCGCAATTGCGATTCGTTTTCCATAACCCCCAAAGTCTCCCTGGTTGCCATAAAATCTTCTATGAGTATATCCGTGGGGAAAACCCCGATAAATCCAGGCACGTCGGATCTCAGATAGTAATTACTCTGGGGTCGTACCGGAACAGTATAAGTGAGCAAGAGATCGCTTTCCTGGTAATGTTCGTTGATATGATCAACTACCAGCTTAAATCTATGGTTAAAATCATACAAAGAATCATCGCTCACTATTTTGATCTGAAAAGTCATCAGGCTCACCAAAATTAAAATTAGACAAAAAATCTGCCAACGGCTGTTATTCAACTGTCTTAGTATAACCGCGATCAATAATGCCAAGATTACCGTGTCAAATAATATGTGCTTATAAATTAGATTTGTATAATTGGTGGAGCTCGGCATACCCAAAAACATTAGAATACTCAATCCCAATATTGCCCCGAGATAGATGAGATTATTCTGCTGCTTTTTGATCCAACCATATTGGTTTTTGACCGCCGATAAGATCAATATGGCCAGCATTATTTTTACCAGTGCCGCTCCAATGATTTCCGCGATACTTGGCCTTTCTTTGCTAGCCCAGATTAGTTCATTAAAAGCATCTTCGAAAAAGGAGAAGGGTCTGGAATAATAGGAACTCCTTGTTAGTGCCGTTTTTATTTCATTGATAAAAAAGGTTTTAAACAACAGGGCCGGCAACCAAAAGTAAAAACCCACAAAAATTACCGCCATGGTCGCGAGCCACCAGACAAATTCTCGCCCGTCTTTTTTTATTATTGTTCTTATCAGCCAGAAAAAAACCAAAGGAACAAGGATCAGCGCATAGGAATAATGTAAATAGAGTCCGACAATACTGCAAGCAATAAAACCCAAAAGTAGCCAAACTCTTTTGTTTGTTTTGTTTTCTTGAAAATATTTGGCCAGCAGAATCAAACTCAAAATTCCAAAAAAACAATAAAGAGCATAGGGTCTAGCTTCCTGGCCAAACTCTATTTGCATCGGCAGTATAGCTGCGACAAAAGCTGACAGCAACCCAATTTTTTTACTTTTAAAAAATACCAACCCAGCCCAATAGGTTAGCGCGATTAAGCCCAAACTAAAAATTAGAGATAATGATCTGATGGCCGCTTCGCCAAAACCAAATAAACTACCCCAACCTTGAATTAGATAATAATAGAGGGGAGGGTGGACTTCGGCGATCTGCAAATAATGCCAGAGTCCAACTGGGTCGCCTAGGTAATGTCTGGCCGCCTCAAGGCTCAATAGTTCATCGGCCCAATACGGTTCTGTTCCAATATTGATTAGCCGCAAAGCCAGCCCCAACAACATTATGCCCGCCAATAAAAAAAACTCCCTTTTTGTCCGGAGTATTTTTGTTATTTTTTTAAGGCTTTCCAAGGACATATATTATTTTAATCCATTTATGTTATAATATAATCATAGCAACTCTTTGCCGGCTAGGCAAGCCAAAATTAAAGTATTTTATATGCTCAAAGTTGACGTTAGAGGTTTTACGCTGATTGAACTCTTGGTCTCCATCGCCATTATCGGCCTTCTGGCCAGTATGGCCATGATGTCTCTTGGTAATGCCCGTCAGAAATCGCGTGATGCTCGCCGGGTGGCTGATGTTAAACAGATTCAAAATGCTTTGGAGATGTATTTCAATGACAACACTTTTTATCCCTATGGCACGATTGGTGGCGTAGTTCAAAGTACTGGAGCCTTGGGTGATACCAGCCACCGCGTCTTGAGTTCGCAAAGTGGTTTTAACACTTCCGCCAGTGGCATTACCTATATGACCAAGGTTTCTTCTGATCCCGGCGTGGAAAGTGGTTATATCTACGATTATGAATCCAGCAATGGCTCAACCTATACTATCACTTTTGGACTGGCCGGCAAAACCGGCAACCTTACTTGCGCCACTTATGGGGCCGCTTGTTGTACTGCCAGCCCGAAAGGTATCACCTGCAACTAAATTTATTCTTTATTTTCCCCGTCGGATTTTCTCTCGACGGGCTTTTATGTTATAATATAATCAACTATGACCCTTCTGCCTCCCATCTTTATTTTCATTCTCGGTTTGCTCATCGGTAGTTTTATCAATTGTTTGGTTTATCGGTTATATATCGAGCAATCTTTTATCCGCAGTCGCTCATTTTGTCCCAACTGCCGCGCGACTATTTGTTGGTTTAATAATATTCCCTTACTCAGCTATCTTTTACTTCGCGGCCGTTGTCGAGCCTGCCGTCAAAAGATTTCCCTGAGTTATCCTCTGGTTGAACTAGCCGGCGGCCTCCTTTTCCTTTTAATTTTTTTAGTTGTTCGCCCAGATTTTACCTACCCGCTGGCCTGGCCTCTGATTCTAACAATTATCCGCGATTGGTTTTTTGCCGCTGTTTTGCTCGCTCTTTTTCTTTACGATTTCAAATACTATCTCGTGCCAGATATTATTGCCATCCCCGCCGCTCTCTTGGCTTTGGCTTTCAATTTAGCGATTCATCTGAGTACTTCCTCATTATCTGATTTATGGTCTGTCCTTGGCCGCTATTTATTAGCCGGAGCCGTGGCCGGGGGATTCTTCCTATTGCTTTTTATTATTTCCCGAGGTCGTTGGATTGGTGGCGGCGATATCCGCCTGGGTTTTCTGATGGGTTTTTTGGTTGGTTGGCCTTTGGTTTTAGTCGCTTTATTTCTGGCTTATGTTTCGGGCGCTCTGATCGGTTTGGGACTCATTGCCGCCCAAAAGAAAACTATGCAATCAATTGTTCCCTTTGGGACTTTTCTTGCCCCGGCAACTATTATCACCCTGCTTTTTGGAGAGCAACTCTTGAGTTTTTATTTATCTTGGCCACTTTTTTTATGACCGGAAAAAAATTTTTTTCCACCAAGTATTGCCTTGAGCGTCCCGGTTTTACCATTATTGAACTGGTGGTTTGCGCTGGCATTATCGCTATGATTTCCACTTTAATTATTGCCAATTTTCAAGGCTCTACCCAGCGGGGTTCGCTCGACAATGAGGCGGAAAGACTGAGCTCTGTCTTACGTCAGGCCAATATTAATTCGCTTATCGGCCTGACCATTGCTGGCGGCGTTCGTCCAGCTGGCGGTTTTGGCGTTCACCTTGATACTTGTTCTTCCGATTGCTCTTACTTTATTTTTGCCGATGGTAATGGGGATCATCTTTATGACCCCAATAATCCTGGCGATATAATAATTCAAAACCTCGGTATGCTTGATGATAATGTTTATATTCACCAGTTGGTTTTGCCTTTGCCCGAAGGTCAGCCCCAGCCGGCAAGCCTGGACATTGCTTTTGTTCCGCCCCAAGGTCTGGTTTTTATTAATGGCGTTGATACGTTTGAACAAGCCGAAGTCTCCCTGGGTTTTGCCAACTCTTCCTATGAAAGGACCATTACCCTCATCAGTAAATCCGGACGTATTAATATTCAATAAATTTTTTTATGAAAAAAATTTTTTCCTCATCGCCCGGTCTTACTCTTTTGGAGACCACTATCGCCCTCGGTATTTTAATTATGGGTATCTTGGCCAGCTTGACTTTGATGCTTTCCTCCTTCAATTACATTCAATCATCAGAAGACGAGATCGTCGTGGTCAACTTGGCTCGTGAAGGCCTGGAAATAGTCCGTTCTATTAGAAATAATAATAGCAACCCTCCTCTGGGCGAAACAACCACGGTGAATATTTTTGATGGTACTTTTGACAATGAAAGTTACATCATCGATAGTGGTGACAATTCTACTCTTGGTACTGGTAACCAAGTCACTAATATTTCCGCCGGCGATATCAATCAATGCAATACCGGTGATCACGCCGCCTGCCGGCTTTATTTGACCCCAAACGGGCGCTACACTCATGATGCTGCTACCGGACAACCAACAAATTTTAGTCGTCTGGTGACCATTGCCCCTTCCCCGGATAATTATTCTTATGAAAAATTGATTACCTCCACTGTCAGCTGGCAGGTCAAGGGCAAAATACACACCCTTTCCTTGGAAACCCGCCTAACCGATTGGCAAAAAGCAACCGACTAACTTGATTTATGCTTCAAACAAATCTTCCCAATTCAAAAGGTTTTACGCTCTTGGAGATGACTATCGCTCTCGGCATCTTTGTCATACTTTTTACTCTCACTCTGGGCGTCTATTCCTACGCGCTCAAAGCTGAGCAGCGTACCATTCAAATTTCCAAGCTCCAGAGAGAAGCCCAATTTATCATGGAGATTATTGCCAAAAAAATTCGCAGCGGCAAGATTGATTATACCTATTATGACAATGACATAGAATCGGCTGGTGAAAGTGATCTGGCCCTCTTGGATTCTTCCGGCAATCAGACGGTTTTCCGCTTCTCTGAGCAAAATATTTCCGTGTGTATTGTCAACTGTTCTTTCCCGGAGAATTTTTATGTCATTCCCCCGACTGATGTTTTTATCGGTAGTCTGCAGTTCTTCATCGACCCACTGACCAATCCTTTTACCACCCTTAATACTCCGCCCGATAAATTTCCCAAGGTAACCATCATTTTGGATCTGGTCAATACTCGCGCTGGCAGCACTCGGCACCTGGAGGTCCAGCAAACCGTACCTCAGCGTTTAGCCGGTTTTTAACTTTATTTTATGTCCTACCGAATCTTTTCCCAATCAAAAGGCATCGCCCTCGTTCTCTCGGTTCTTATTTTGGCGAATTTGATGATGATCACCCTGATCGTGGCTGATGTTATTTTGCGCATTGGCAAAACCAGCCGGGCAATTGGTGAATCCGAGAGTGCTTACTATGCCGCTGAGTCATCCGTCGAAAGAGCTGTCTATGCTCTTGAAAAAGATCACGATGGCAGTGAATTGGGCACGGAGGTTTATCCGGCTATGGGCGCGCTTTCCAACCCAAAGATTACCTGGCGGCGCTATCTGAAGCCCATATTTACCACCCCCGTTGTCTGTATTGGCAATGATAATATTTATCACATCTATACTTCCGTTTCCGATGTTACTGCTACCGGTAAGGGTGCCGAAAAAAGTTGTGTCTATACGAATGATCCTGGTATTATTACCAAATCCAACCCCTTGAGAATAAAATTAAGGCCGAACAAATCTTTTGAGTTAAATTTTAGTATTGCCGCTCCAATTGGGTTGGATTTTTATCCCTCATCCATCGATCTCAACTGGGACAAAAGCACCCCTGGCAAACTGGTTATTCTTGATTCTTCTGGACAGACAGTGATTGACACCAGCCCCTCTCCTAGCCAATATAATACAGGTACCTTGACCAATTCCCCTAATTTGCGCACCCGCTTTATTAATAGTGGCTCTACTGATGCGACCTATACTGTTGGTCCTCACGATAATCCACCAGCCACTTCTCTCCCTTCAACTATTGAGATTGTTGGCAAGGGTTATTATAATGGTCAAAAAGAAAGAATTATTATCCTGGACAAAAGGCTTTGGAAGATCTATTAATAATTAATAATAACTAATAATAACGGCCAGACCTATTACATGAACGTGGCCAGCGAAGGCGCGGCCAAGTGACATTGCGGGTTACCCAAGCGCTATTAAATTGTTTCGTTGTTAAAATTTTCATTACTGTCAAATAAAACACCCGCCCTTGTAAACATGGGGCGGGTGTTATTAATAGTTGCTTATTTTCCAATGGTGTTCACTTCAATTCTCTTGGCGGTGAATTCTGTCTTGCCGCGCACATTTTCGTAATCAATCACCGTGACTTCCTGGCCTTCTTTCAGATCGCCAAAACCAATAGTCGTTGTCTTATAAAATTCTCCTGATTGCCCCGGCTCTATTTTATTTATGTCAAAGTTTTTATCCTGGCCGACAAAGGCTGTTTCCCCGTCGGTTTTGACATTTATCACTGTGTCTGCCGTTAAATAATTTTTCTCTGCCGGTGCCATAATTGTAATCATGCCATTATCAACCTTTTGGATTGTCCCAACATAAGAATAAAAAACAGTCGGGAAGCCGTCAGCGCTTTGCCCGGTTTCTGTATTCACCGGCGGCTGATTGGACTTTCTGTTTTTTTGAATACTGTAAGCGATAAAGATTAAAAGCCCGATTACCACCAGAATAATGATTGTCGTGGTGATTTTTTTATGCTTGTTTTCCGCTGGCATCATTGTATTATCCATATATTTTAAATTTAATTTTAGGATGTTTATATTATACCACATTATTATACCACAGTTTAGTGGGATCGCGAAAATTTTTCCAATTTTGACTAACTGGCTTAAATTAGCTAAACTGGGAATGAATGTTTGCCGTTGGTTAAAACTAGGTTAAACTAAAAAATTGGTTAATTACCCACCTTCCTTTCAGGGCGGAGAGATCGCTGTCGGTCTCCCGGTCATCCGACCGGGCAAGAGTGCGCACTAGTCAGGTCGAATGACCTGACGCAAGGACAAGCGTGTGTGCCGAAAGGCACCGAGGGTTCATCCGGTCATTCGACCGGACGCCCAGTCGGATGACTGGGCGAATCCCAAATTATAATATGTATTATGTTTATTTTCTAAAATTGGCCAACGGTGACATTTATAAAGGGTCGACAAGAGACCTAAAAAGGAGAGTTAAGGAACACACCGCCGGCAAGGTTGAATCTACTCGTCATCATCAACCAGTTATTCTCATTGGTTATGAAGCATATTTACTAGCGTCAGACGCCAGGAGACGAGAGCTGTTTTTAAAAACCACCGAGGGCAAAAGATTGTTCCGGCAGCAATATCGTGATATCCTAAATCATTATTCCCTTCAGGGCGGAGAGATCGCATAGCGGTCTAGTGCGCACGCTTGGAAAGCGTGTGTGTCGAAAGGCACCGAGGGTTCGAATCCCTCTCTCTCCGCTCTGGATAGAATAATAAGACAATTCTTTTATTTTTTCGTTATATCTTCACTCTTACGTTATAATCAGTGGAGAGAAGCGAGCCAACTGCTTGGCTCGCGTGAGGGATTCGAAAGCTCCGCCTTCGTTTCACTATGGCGGATAAACTCCGCTAAGTTGAGCGCCGCGCCTGCCCGCCGTTTTGGCGTGGAGGCGGGGTCGCGACCGAGCGAGTGGAAACGAGCGAGAGTTGTGACCGGCCTCTCTCTCCGCTCTGGATAGAATTTTATAAATAATCACCGTTATCTTCCTTCCAGTCACCGTGAGAATCTTTTTATTTAACCACAGTATAAATTAAAACTCTTCCTGCCAGATGATAAAGTAGTAGGGTTAGTCATAAAATAAAAATCGTTATCCCCAAGACATAAAAGGAGGCGTACCATATCCAAATCAAAATTTGAACCGCAACCCGTCAAGAGGAGGATTGTTATGGCTACCAAAATAAAGCCTGTGAGTGATGAGGTCGTGTTGGCGGTTAAAAAACTGATCGCCGCTAGCCCGTCTGGTACCATTTTCGGGAAAAAATGTCTATTCTATCTGATTGATCAGACACAAAATTTTTCTCGGATGGTTTTTATGTCCTCTCCAGTCAAGAGTCCAAAGGATGGCCCAAAAGATGTCATGCTAGCTCGGCAAATGATATACGCGGTGCATGACATCAAAAAAATAGTCGGCCCCCTAGTAAAAAGAAAAAATCCCATGCGTTTTGACTCTTTCTGGGGCCATGACAACAAAAACCGCCCGACGATTTACGTCGCACCAGGGCGTCATGAGTGGTATAAATACCAGGGTCAGATGGTAGAAATTAACTTTGACCCAGCAGTTATCCAAAAAAAAGTGATCTTGAGTCACTTCAAATAAGCCGGTCATAAAAGCCCAAGCTCCCTCTTGGGCTTTTTGCTTTTTGGCCCTTATTTGCGTTAAAATTAAAATATCGCTAAACTTACTTCCTATGGACTTCACCCTTCAAAAAAATGTCCCCCTCAAAAATCTGACCACCTTTCATCTGGGCGGCCCGGCGCGCTATTTTATCGTTGCCGAGAATATCGATGTCCTGCGTTCGGCCCTAGCCTGGGCCAAGGAGCAAAGTTTGCCAGTTTTTATTTTGGGCGGTGGGAGCAATTTAGTCGTCAGCGATGCTGGTTTTCCTGGACTAGTTATTCAAATAAAAATTGCCGGGCTGGAAACTCTTCATGATGATAATGAAAGGATTTTATTCCAGGCTGGCGCTGGCGTCAAATTGGATGATGCTGTTGACTACGCGGTTAGTCACCACTGGTGGGGGCTGGAAAATCTATCCTCTATTTATGGCACGGTCGGCGGCGCCGTGGTCCAAAACGCTGGCGCTTACGGCGCGGACATTAGTGCCGTTATCAATCAGGCGAAAGTTTATGATCGGGAAAGTGATGAGATAAAGGAATTCTTTCCGGGTGACTGTCATTTTGGTTATCGCTCTAGTCTGTTCCAAAAAAACGAACGCTATCTGATTCTCTCCGCTGTTTTTGAAGTCAGTCAAACCGGCGTGGCCAATATCAATTATCCGGACGTAGCCAAATATTTTGCCGAACAAAACATTACCGCGCCTAAATTATCGGACGTGCGCGCTGCCATTGTTTCCATCCGGCAGAATAAATTGCCCGACCCTGAGGTTCTCGGCTCAGCTGGTTCGTTTTTCAAAAACCTATTATTAACTCCCGCTGAATACCAAAAGTTGAAAGAAACAATTGCCACCAACTTCAGTCAAGACATTATTACCAAGCTAGAAGAAATTAAAAATAAATTTCCCGTTCAACAAGCTATCAAGATTCCTGCTGCCTGGCTTTTGGATATTTGTGCTCTGAAAGGGGAGCGGTTCAACTCGGCCGTGGTCTATGAAAAGCAGCCCTTGATTCTTACCAACGAAAACAATACTGCCTCGACAGCTGATCTAATGAATCTAGTCAAAAAAATCCGCCAGACAGTCTTTGCCAAAACCGGCGTTAAGTTAGAGCTGGAACCAGAATTAGTCGGCTTTAGTCAGGAGGAAATTGATGACTATTTTAGATTATAATTTTAAATTTTAAAACTCAAATTTTAAAATAATTTTAAAATCAAAAATCAAAAATATGCAATACGATCTCGAGGAACGGTGCGCGGTGTTCGCAGAAGAGACATTGGCCCTTTGTAAGAAAATTAAGATGGATGACTTAAATAAACCAATTATAGTTCAGCTAATCAGATCCGCCACCAGTATTGGTGCTAATTATATGGAAGCCAACGGCGCCAGTTCAAAAAAAGATTTTAAGAATAAAATACATATTTGTTTAAAAGAAGCTAGAGAAACCAAGCACTGGTTGAGACTCTTGGCCAAACTAGCAGAAGAACACATCGAAAAGTGCAGGGAGTTGTGGCAAGAGTCGCATGAATTGTGTTTAATCTTTGGTAAAATAGCCAGTAATTCGTAACTCTTTCAGACTTTAAAATTTAAGCTTGAGATTTATTTTAAAATTTAAAATTTAGAATTTAAAATTAATATGTCTCGTCAGATTATTCTCGCATCCAAATCGCCTCGTCGCAAAAGACTTCTAGAACAAATCGGAGTCAAATTTACCGTTCATGAGAGCGCCTATGAGGAAGATATGCATGCCAAAGACGATCCCTATGAGCTGGCCAAATTTCTGGCTCTTAAAAAAGCTCAAGATGTGGCACGTCATTATCCAGATGCTATTGTGATTGGCGCGGATACTTTTACTGTTTATCAAGGCAAATTTGTCGGCAAACCCAAAGATGCCGCTGATGCCAAAAGTATTCTCCAAGATTTCTCGGGCAACTCGCATGAAGTAGTCACTGGCTTTGCGGTTATTGATACCAGAACAGGGGAGATTGTGAACGGTTATGGTAAAGCCGAAAGTTTTTTCCGTGAATTGACCGCTGAAGAAATCGACGCCTATATTGCCACCGGCGAACCATTTGATATGGCCGGCGCTTATGGTTTTATGGATAAGGGTGCTGTCCTGATGGCTGGCGTCAAAGGAGATTTTTATTCCATTATCGGTTTGCCTATTACCCAAGTTTATTTAGCCCTCAAAAAAATGGGTGTCAAGTTTTGGGAAAATTAAATTAGAATCATATATATGAAATTAACTATCGTCGGCAGTAGCGCCTTTAAAGAGCTCATGCTGGAATACCAAAAAAAATTGGTCGCGCTCGGTCACGAAGCGATTGTACACCCAGATTATCAGGCTTTTGTTAATGGTGAAAAACAAGATATTTGGGATATGGTCACCCACGGTGAACACGCCAAAGCCAAGCGTGAAAATAATTACATTATGTGGTATCACGATGCTATTAAAAATAGCGATGGTATCCTAGTCTTGAATTTTGATAAAAAAGGTATTAAAAATTATATCGGCGGCAACACGCTTATGGAAATCGCCTTTGCCTATGTTCTCGGTAAAAAGATATTTTTAATCAACCCCATTCCCGATAGTGTTTCTTATGTCGACGAAATCAAGGCTATGGTGGATGAGCATAGCGTCTTAAGTGATAATTTAGGAAAAATCCAGTAATTATTTGTATATTTGTAATTGATTTGTAATTTGTATTATGCCCACGAACGTTGAAGAAATAAAATCCCGCCTGGATATCGTTGATGTTATTCAGGAATATTTCCCCCTGAAACAGGCGGGGGTAAATTTCAAGGCGAATTGTCCTTTTCATCAGGAAAAAACGCCGTCTTTTATGGTTTCTCGCGAACGCCAGATGTGGCACTGTTTTGGTTGCAACGAAGGCGGCGACATGTTTGAATTTATTAAAAAAATTGAAAACATTGATTTTCCCGAAGCCCTAAAAATTTTGGCGGCCAAAGCCGGAGTCGAGTTGCGCCGTGAAGATCCCAAGACTACCAGTATGCGCACGCGCATTATGAATATGAACGAACTCGCGGCCGATTGGTTTGCCGCCGAATTGGTTAGCTCTACGGCCGGCGCCAAGGCCAAAGATTATTTGCAAAAGACCAGGGGATTGGCTGATGAGCTGATAAAATACTGGCAGCTCGGTTATGCTCTGGATTCTTGGGACGCGCTCGGCGAACATTTGCGCAGTCGCGGTTTTACCAAAGAAGAAATTATTCAAAGCGGCTTGGTCGTGCCCAAGTCCGGCGGCTATGAATATTATGACCGCTTCCGCGACCGCATCATGTTTCCCATTGTTGATCACCATGGCAACATCGTCGGTTTTACCGGCCGGACCATGAAAGCGGATGAGCAGGCCAAATATGTTAATACTCCGCAAACAGCGGTTTACAACAAATCCGAGGTGATCTTTGGCCTTTATCAAGCCAAGCAGTTCATCAAAGAACAGAACTCCGTTGTTATCGTCGAGGGCAATATGGACGTCATCGGCTCAGCCAAAGGCGGCGTGAAAAACGTAGTCGCCGTTTCCGGCACTGCCCTGACCGTTGAACAAATCAGAATTCTTCAGCGCTACACCAATAATATCATTTTCTCTTTTGACACTGATACCGCCGGGGTGCGCGCGGCCGAGCGCGCTATTGCTATTGCTTGGGCGGCCGAAGCCAATGTCCGGGTCGCCGTTATTCCCCATGGCCTAGCCAAAGATCCGGATGAATTGGTCCAAAAAGACCCGGCCCTCTGGCAAAAATTGGTCGCTGCAGCCCCCTTGGCCATGGACTATTTTTTCGCCCTGCATTTGACTGATTATCAGCCGGATAATATTGAACGCAAAAAAATCATTGCCAAAAATCTGCTCAACTTGATTCTCAAATTGGAAAGTCCGATTGAGCAGGATTTTTATCTCAAAAAGCTTTCCCAAGAATTAAATATTAATGAAGCCTCCCTGCGCGCCGTTATTCACAAAACCAGAAATTCGGTCGCCCCGCCCAAGACCACCTCGGCGCTTTCTTCGCCCCGCCAGGATATCTCCCTCAATAAAAAATCAGCCGTGGCTAATCGGCTCCTGTCCTTTATGCTTTTGGATCGTGATTATGCCGTCTACGTGAGCGAGCATCTGGTGCCCGAATCTTTGCCCCAAGACTGGTTGCCGGTTTATAAATTACTCGTCATTTATTACACCAAGCAAGCCTCCAATGAGAGCCTGCCGCACAATCCGGTTGATTTTATTATTGCCGCTGATCCTAGTTTGACAAACGCGGCAAATAGTTTGATAATAAAGAAAGAAGAATTGCGCGTGCTCTCTTATGCCGAAGCGGTGCGCGAGATTCAACAACACCTTGATTATCTAAAAAAATCACTGGCTCAATCCAAACAGACATCTCTCAAAGAAGAGCTGCGCCAAGCTGAACGCGCGCTCGCCTTAGCTGCCTCGGCCGAAGAACAAGACGCCCTTCATTCGGAAATTGAAACCATCCTTCGGCGACTCAATGAATTATCCGCTGAACTAAAAGACACGGATTTTTAATTTACCTTATGCCTCGGAGCAGGCAAAAGAATAGACTCAATAAAAATAGGAAGAAGGTTTCTCCCCATTTTAAACTTCACGTCAAAAAACATTATTCTCAAATTAAAAAAACCATGGCTGCCAAAAAGAAATTTAAAAAAATCAAACCCAAAAAAATTATCCACCCGCGACCAGCCAAGAGAGCGCTATCCCGGCCGAAAAATAAGCACAAGATCGTGCGGCCCAAAGCCAAGGTTCGCAAAGTTGTTCCGCGGTTGCCGGAGCCACAGGTTGAGTTTCCTGTTTCCGTCGTCGAACCCTTGATCCGCAAAGGCAAGCTCCGCGGTTTTATTACTGAGTCAGAAGTCCTTTATGCCTTTCCGGAGTTGGAGGAATATTTGGATCAGGTTGAGGAAGTTCTTTACCGCCTCGACCGCTTGGGCGTTAATATCATTGAAAAGGAAATTGGTTTTCTGACCACGGAAAAAAACCGCAAGGAGATTTTAGATGAAATCGGCATCAAGTCTGATAAGAAAAAAATCGATCTGACGGATATTTCCTCGGATTCTATTCAGATGTATTTGCGCGAGATCGGCAAAGCGCCCTTGCTGCACACCGAAGAAGAGATGCAATTGGCCAAACGCAAGGAAAAGGGGGATAAGGAAGCCTCTAGGCATCTTATCCAATCCAACCTGCGCCTGGTTGTTTCCATCGCCAAAAAATTTGTTGGCCGCGGCGGCCTGACCCTTTTGGATTTGATTCAGGAAGGTAATATCGGCCTATTCCGCGCCGTAGAAAAGTTTGACTATCGCAAAGGTTATAAATTCTCCACCTACGCCACCTGGTGGATCCGCCAGGCCATCACGCGCGCCCTGGCTGATCAGTCGCGCACCATCCGCATCCCCGTTCACATGGTGGAAACTATCAACAAATTCCAGCAGGTTCAGCGTCGTCTTATTCAGGATCTGGGCCGCGAACCTTTGGCTGAGGAAATCGCCGCGGAAATGGGTGAAGATATCGAAAAGATCAATCATATCATGCAGATTTCCCAGGACACTGTTTCTCTAGAAACTTCCGTTGGTGACGATGGTGACGATGATGCCAAACTCTCTGATTTTATTGAAGATACAAAAACCCTGAGCCCCTCCAAGGCTGCTTCCTTGCGTCTTTTAGCTGAACATGTTAAAAATATTATTGAAGAATTGACCCCGCGTGAAAGAAAAATTTTGGAAATGCGCTTTGGCTTGGTCGACGGTGTCGCCCATACCCTAGAAGAGGTTGGCCAGGAATTCGGTGTCACCCGCGAACGTATCCGCCAGATCGAAACCAAGGCTCTGGAAAAAATCCAGCAACATCTAGACATGAAAAAACTCAAGGATTATTAAAGATAAAAAACAAAAATCGTTCTTTTCTATTATTATATATTCGGGGATAGCCCACGGTGGAGGCCGAGAAGTGACTCAATGTCACTTCTGGCGGCTGTAAACCAGTGGGTTCATTCCTCCTACATATTCGGGGATAGCCCACGGTGGAGGCCGAGAAGTGACTCAATGTCACTTCTGGCGGCTGTAAACCAGTGGGTTCATTCCTCCTACATATTCGGGGATAGCTCAGCGGTAGAGCAACTGGCTGTGAACACTTGTTTGGCTTTTGTATGTTATAATTAAACATATGAAAGATAAACGAAAATATTCCGACCGCGCAGCATATCTCACAAAGGCAGTCCATGCGAGACGTCGCAAGATTAAGGAAATGGCTGTCGCCCACAAAGGCGGCCAATGCTATTTCTGTGGTTATAAAAAATGTATTGACGCCCTGGAATTCCATCATTATATTGGTGATAAGATTTTTAATTTATCCAAAGATGGAATTACCCGTTCATGGTCCAAAACAAAAAGCGAATTAGACAAATGTGTTTTGGTTTGTGCTAACTGTCATCGTGAAATACACGCCGGTCTTTTGCAGCTTCCTCAAGCAATTGAGGTTGAAAAATGAGGTGAATTGTCCCTCTATGAGGGATCTCCCAAAATTATATTCAGTTATAAAATAGGGAGACTGGAACCCTAAATTCTATTTATCTAGAATATGGCAACCAGCAGCCAAGGCCCAAGGTTCTTCGGGCAAGGTTCAGAGACTATCCATTACTGGAGTACTCCGTTTTTCGGAGGAAGCGCCTCACTTCCCTTTGGGAAGATGATATAGTCCACCCCTTAGAGAAATTTAAGGATAAGTGTAACCAGTGGGTCCAGGGTTCGAATCCCTGTCCCCGAGCCAACCTAGTGCGCGTTTCGAGAGACCCGTTTCCGTCAGGAAACTCTCAAAGAAGTGCTTACTGGAGTTGGCTAAGAAAACACCTCTAAATGAGGTGTTTTCTTGTTTTGTTTATTCTTTACTTTAACATAAAAATATGCGAAATTAGATATATATGTTTATCAAAAATAATATCAAAATAATACAACCAAAACCATATGAAGAGATTGGCGGAAGTTTTGTGGTTGAAGGATTGATACCAAAATCCTGGTTAAATACTGGTTTTGGCATGGATGATAGGGTGTTTTTGGATTTTATTGATATGGATGGTCTAGTCTTTACAACAGCTAACGCACAAGTTATTTCTGATAAAAGTTGGTTATCTAAATTTAGAATAAGATCACATTTTTATAATGTTGTTCAATTTAACCAGTTTAATGTTCCTTTTATAACTAGATCTCAGGGCAGAATAAATATTAAATTAAGCGGACACAAAGAAGGTTGCCAATTATTCGTGCCAATTATAGTAAAGAATTCCAATCCGAACTTTAAACCAAATCCTGAAATTATCAAAAAACACGGCAAGGTTGGTGAAATGATTTTACAGTACGAACATGATTTAAATATTTATAACAAAAAGTTAGAGGAAATTCAACAAAGAAGGTTACAAAAAGGAGGTTTGACAGAAGACGAGGAATCAAGATATCGGTACGGCACAAATTGGGAAATTACGGGAAGTATTTTGGATATTTTAGAAAAGTCAGGTAACAGTTTCAATGGAGGATATCCTTTTGCAGCAGAAGATTTGGAAGAAAAAGAGTTAGAGGAAAAATACAAAGATGCACTAAAGTGGCGTGGTCCATTATTAACCGGACTAGTTGGAAAAATGAATGGTTATGAATTTAGAGTTTATAGTGATGATCATGGTAAACACTTTCATGTTATACATAAAGATAAAAGAATTAATGCTCGTTTTTCTTTTCCAGAAATTAAGCTTATAAATTATAAAAACATCAGGAATAGTATAAGTAATAAAACCAAGAACCAAATTATTGTATATTTTAAACAACCTGAGAATTTTAAAAAATTAGAAGGTGAGTTTCAAAAAAAAGTTAAATATTTATAAATCAAAAAACGCTAATTATAAAGCGTTTTTTGATTTATGTTTATATAATTTGTTGTTGGTGTCCGTCTTTCAGTCTATTTAAAGCAATTTTACAGTATTCTTTGTTATTATCTATAGCTATAAATTTCCTATCTAGATTTTTAGCGACTACTGCCGTTGTTCCACTGCCGGCGAATGGATCAATAATAATATCATCTTTTTTTGTACCACCTACTATCAATCTTTCTAACATCTCAATTGGTTTTTGAGATGGGTGTTTCCCATGTCTTTTTTCGCCGCTAGGCGTAGAAGGTATATTCCACAAATTTCTTAATTGTAATTTTTTAGTGTGAAAAATGTTATTACCACAGTGAGGACAAAATTTGTACTCCGAATCTATAACTTTTTTACACTTTGAGCATTCTTTAACCGTGTTATATTTTTTTAGCTCATTATAATTAAACGTCCAATTTTTTGCTTTTTTGTTTGTTTCGTTAACTGCCCAAATAATATGTTCAGTACTTTCACAAAGCATCCGTTGGGTTATGTTCGGAAAAGCATTTCTTTTGTACCACACCACCGAATTAATAATTTTTCTGTCAGCCCGCTGAAGCAGATATCCAATCTTATAAATATTGTGGTAGCTACCAAAGATAATAATATTACCATTTGGTTTGACAATTCTGTAAATTTCATCAAGCCATAATTTGGTAAATTTTTCGTAATCACCATTGGAAAATTTATCCCAACTCTCTTCAATTTTATTGAAATTTTTTTGTTCGCTCCAATATTTGTTGGATTTTAACCAGCCAATCTCTTTTTTAAAATCATACCCGGAAATATTATACGGTGGATCTGTAATGCAATGGTCGGCAAAACCGTTGGGTATGCTAGAAAAAACCTTAAAGGCGTCATTGCAAATTAGGTTATTGTGTTTGCTTTTATCAAAATTATCTGATATTTTTATAATAGATGTTCTTGTCATATTATTATGAATAATACCACAAAAAACCCTGAATTGGAAATGTTGATAAAACGCTTAAAAGAGATCCAAGATGATTTTTATAAGACATTCGGAGTTACAGATATAATATCCAATTCTAAAATATTTGAGATAATTATTGCCAATGACTTGGAGCATATTTTGATTCCCGGACATTCTGGGTCAAGGGATGCGAAGGATGATGATGGGGAAGAGTATGAATATAAACATTACAAGGAAAGTAGCTCAAATCATACTTGGACCTTTAATGACTACACTGATGCGACAATAGAAAAATTGGGAAATATTAAGTCTGTTATTTTTGCTCATATTGACGACTCTGAAGTATTTCCTAGATTCGATTGGTATTATGATGTTCCCGGAAAGATAATATCAGATTATTTAAAAGAGAAAACGAAGCCTATTAAAAATGCCAGGAAAATGATTAATGTGAGTTCTACACAAATAGAAGATTTTTTAGATATTAGTAAGATATATAATAATTTTGACTATCATAATGGCAGGTACTTTAAGTGGTTAGATGAAATATATAAAATTTCTAAAAAGATTGAGAGTATTACTGGGACAAAGGAAGTTCTAACAAGCAATAAGTTTTGGGAGATTCTGGTAGCTTTAATATTGGGGCATAAGGTTTTATCAGAACAGTTGGGCCATGATGCGATCGACAATAATGGTAATTATTTTGAATATAAAGTTGCCAAAAATTATTCTTGGAATTTTCAAGACATTTCAAAGAAGGTTCTTGAAAAATATAAAACCGACAATAAAATGATATTGGCGGTTGTTGATAAAGATAATTTTATTATTAAGGAAATATACGAGGCTGATCCTATAAGGACAATTAGGAGATTAAAACAAAAATTATTAGAGAAGAAAAAGCGTTTTAAGGAGAGAGGTAAAAATGTAAGGCGTTTGCAGGCATCGCTTTCTGCTGGTGACTTAAAAAGGATTAGAGCTAAATTAGTTCATAAAGCTACAATAGAGGTCTAGGCGTGTTTTTAATTCTATCTAATGATTCTTTATAATATTTTTTATCTATTTCGAATCCTATATAATTTCGACCAGTCTTAATACATGCTACAGCGGTGGTGCCACTGCCCATAAAGGGATCAAGAACGAGATCTCCTTTTTTTGTTGTAAGTATTATCAATTCTTCCATGAGATTGGTTGGCTTTTGAGTGGGATGGATTCTGTCTTTTCCCTTAGGAGCTTGGTACTTAAAAATATTGTGCTGGCATTTTCCGGCAAAATGAGCACCAGCTTTTTTGCCGATAATTGCCGCTTCCCAAGCGTTTAACATTTTTGTTTTGCCATTTAATGGGATTGGATCTGGTTTTTGCCAAACAATTACATCAATTGCTTTAAAGTCATTTTTTTCAAGGATATTCCAATAAAACCCGATATCTTTTTTGGCGCAAAAGCTAATTATCCAACCCTTTGTTTTATGGATGGCAATTTCAAACCATTTTTTATTAAATTTATCCCATTCACCAAAGTCAAAATTTAATTTTGCTGTTGTGCCAAGCCTCTGGTTTTTACAATTTAATTCCCTGCTTATGCCGTATGGTGGATCCGTTAATATAAGATCAACTGAATTATCTGGTATTTTTTTAAATCCATCCAAGCAATCAATGTTTTGAATTGTATTTATCCATTTTTCGGGTATTTTCATAGTTTTGGTGTATTGGTAAATCTAATTATATACTATCACGTATTGCTGTTTTTTTCCATTTTTACTTCCTTGTTTCTCATCACCAACCTGCTTTTAAGATTTGAAAGTAGGTTTCTTTGTTCTAGGGTAGTGCCTTCCTTTAAAATATATTTAGCATAATTTTTCATATCAGTTTCCTTTTGTTTTGGTTCCAGTTTTATTCCGAGCACGCTGTTTGAGAAACGATGATAGCGAGCAATTTCTTGTTCAAATTGATTTTTGATGCCAAGTTCGTCCAGATCAATTTGATCAATGATATTGCAAAGTTGTTTAATCAATTCTTCTTCTCTTAAATAGCCTCCCTTACAATTTAAATCTCTTGATCTTGTGCATCCGTAATACACATAGCGATTAACTGAGCCATTGCTCAATTTTTTGAATTTTTCTTCGGCGGTCACTCCGGACCCGCAGTGTCCACATTTTATTAATTTGGTAAAAGCAAATTCTTTACATTCAGATCTTTCAATATTATCCCTTTCCAACTGTTCTCTGGCTTTTTGAAAAAGTTCCTTGGTAATAATCGGATCATGGTTGCCTTGATACCATTTGTCGCTACCAACCGGATACTCAAATTCACCAGTATAGTAATGATCCTCAAGTATTCGATATATCATACTTAAGGTTATTTTTTTATTATTTTTTGTCTTAAAATCTGTTTCATTATTAAGCCAACGATATATTTGTCTACCACTATATTGTTCATGAGCGACTTTCTCAAATATTTTTTTAATGTAAACAGATCTTTTTGGATCAATAAATACCTTTTTGTCGCCTTTATCGGAATACTTGTCGTGAAGGTACCCAAGTGGGGGAGGGCCTGGTCGCCACCCTTTTTCACATTTTGCCCGCAACCCTCTTTTTACATTTTCTCCCCGGTGGTCATTCTCTAATTTAGCTTGACTGCCCAAGATCATCAACAAAAATTTTTCATTAGGGTTGTTGGTAAATTTTTGCCCATGGGTTCGTATTTCTATTAATCTTCCTTGATCCATTAAATCAACTACCGATCCCAAATCACCAGCATTTCTGGCCAACCTATCTGGTGCCCAACAAAGAATTCCATTAAATACACCAGTCCGAATATCTGCTAATAGTTGATTAAACACCGGCCGTTGACCAGAGTCTTTGGCGGAATGACTTTCTTTCTTTATCTCAACTATATTAAGTTTTTCTGCCTGAGCCAATTCCAAAGCTTCTTTTATTTGACTATCAATACTCAGAGCTTGTAATTCATCGGCTTCCGTGCTTTTTCGAGCATAAAGACACCAGCGAATTGATTCCTTTATTTGTATAGCTTGATTTGTTTGATTTAGGGCTTGGGTTTGCATATATTTTTTGTTTATTTTGATCTTACAAGTAGATTAATGACGCGACCTCTTTAGGTAGTCCAGACCCCTAAAAAGCCCTTAAAAGTAGATAAGAAGTAGATAAGTCGCCCTAAAAGTCCTCTTTACTCCTCCTTTTTTCTAAGTTATACTTAAAGTAACAATTCAAATGGCCTAAACCCCGATTTTCGGGGCATGGTCAAAAATCGCAACAAGCATAAAGATCCCGTCATCCAGGATCGCTTGTTGCGTCATATGGGGAAACTCATATGTGAGTCGAAAGGCTCTACCTGGTGGCGGGTTTTGTGTTTTTATAAGACCTCCCTCAGTAAAAAATTTTAATATATGAAAGCAGATGTTAAAAAACATATAGGTCGACAACAAGATAAAAAATGGAAGCAATATAATGAAAATCTGCAAAAATTTTCAGTATCTAATGATTTTATTGGTTTAGCATCCACATATCAAGAAATGGCAAATTTTGTAAAGAATGAAGGTAAGGATAATACACATTTATTGGATCTCGCATATGAAATGAAACTTAAATTTCAAACCAACCTATTGAATGAATATAAAAAATCTAATGTTGTCACTGAAGTTGAAATTATAGCGACTGATAACTCTTGCGAGGCGTGTATGCAACTTAATGGAAATATATTTCCAATTAACGAAGCTTTGTTAAAAAAACTTTTGCCCGTAAAAAATTGTAGTCATAAATATGGTTGTCGCTGTGTTTATGTGCCCATTGTCGATTGATTAAATATAAAAAAGGTCGATTGGTTATTATTAAATCAAAGAATAAATTTATGGAAAACCAAGAACAAAAATCTAAGAAAAAGTTTTATAAACGCTGGTGGTTTTGGGTATTGGTGGTAATAGTTATTTTTATCGCCATTGGTTCAAATGGAAACAAACCGCAAAAGATAGGAACAACCGAACAGCCAGCGCAACAAAAACAAGTAGTGGAGGAAAAAGTTCAAACATTCAAACTCGGCGATAAGGTTCAACTCGGAGATTATGTGCTGGTAGTTAATACGGTGGAGCCATGTTTCTCAAGCAACCAGTTTATGCAACCTAAAACTGGCAACAAATTTATTGTGGTTGACATCACGCAGGAAAATCAAGGAGCAGACACCCGCAGTTATAATATTTGGGATTACAAACTGCAAGACAATCAGGATTTTACTTATCAAACCGCGTTGACTAGTTGTCGTGAGCCTGGATTTAGCGCCGGGTCATTGCAGAAAGGACAAAAAACGCGAGGTTTTATCACTTTTGAAATACCAAAAGAAAATACAGCGGCCAAACTCATATTCACACCAAGTTGGTTATCAGCGGATCAAATAATAATTAATTTGCAACAATAAGTATTACAACTAATCATCCTCAAACTCTTTTTTCTGGACACGCCATTGCGTTCCTTCCCAGTCGCCATCGTCTGTTAGGAACCAAATTCCTTGCGTTTGTTCTTTATGATCCAGAGAAATAATTTTATTAATTAATAAGGAAAATGCATCAGCCAAATCATCATGCTTTTCCACACCAAAACCGGTCATTTGTGATATTAGTAACTCCGTTCCCTTTTTAGGAAATAGTACTGTGCCGCTCTGGATTAGATGACTTGTTAATGCTAACCTTGATCGCTTGTCACTGCCATGAACTTTTACTGCTTTAGCTGGATAACCTGCCCGGATTAATTCTTGAGCCACCGCTTGTTGATAACCAACGTCTTCGACTAAAATCCAAGTCATTTCACCCCGACCTAATGATTTAGATAAATTCATAGCCGTGTCTAGAGTTTCTTTATGTACCATACGTTTATTAATTGGATTCGGGGTAATATATATTTTAAGTTTGTCTTCATAACCAAAAACATGAGCTGAGACCATGGCTGTGTAGTCAGCAGATTCTTTTTGTGAAATTGCCAAATCAATACCGGTGGCAGTAAAACGAAAATCATGGTCATCATCAAATGGTGGAATTTCGTTATAATCATAATATTGAATCCAATCTGGATGGATAACCCGCTCAACATCAGAAATAATCCGCAGTAAATACTCCCGTTGCCAGGCAGTTTCATTGCCAGTGGTACGTTTTAATTGCTCAATCTCGGCTTGAGTGGGGTATTTACCCGGCCAAGCAATATTACCCTTGTCATCAATCAGGGGATACTCGCGATAAACGCCGTTGATTTTATTTTCAGTAATGCCTTGCTTAAGGCGCATTAATACTGAATCTTCATGGAGCAAGTTTCCGACAATAATAATTCTGGTTTGTTGGTCACCGGCAGGAATAACGTCACCAACCAGCCAGTCATGGGTTTTGTCGCGATTTTCTTTTGTTTTTACTGAATCTAAATTCTCTACGTCATCGCAGATCAGTAAATCTGGACGATATTGTCCATGACGTAATCCCCGAATACTTTGTTCAGTTGAAGCGGCCATAATCTTGGCGTTGTAACGGGGTATTACTAAAGCGTATGAGCCCCATTCATCGGTCTGTTCCTGAAACGGGCCCAGGTCAGCGCGTAGTAGTTCGTTGCTTTCAAGCTCGCGACGTAAGTTAACCAAGTGTTGGCGCGCTTGCCGCTGGGTTTGGCTTAATATAATTACAAATTTTTTCTGTTGTTCACCCAAAATCGCCCATAGCGGATATGACATATTCATGATTGTTGATTTGCCGCTACCCCTAAAAGCAACTACCACCACCATGGTGGTATTTTGGTCCTCGGATAATGAGAAAAGTTCTTTTTGAAACCGTGCTGTTTCATGAGTGACATACGAGGCAAAATAGATGTTAAAAAACATCAGATGGCTTTGCCTGGTGATTGCGGTTCGAACATTGCGGTCATTATAAATTTGAGTTTTTAACTCAGGCGTTAATAATGGGTTGTTCATTGTTTTGTTCCTTTCCTTGAGCAGAGTCGTCGGTGAGTGCTGCTAAACGCAGTGCTTCATCGACGATTTTTTGCTGCCCTGGGGTTAATTGTTGATTGAGATTTTTTACTTCAGCGGTGACTTCAACCCGAGTAGTGTAACGACTGTGGTGATATTTGAGCCAGAAAATAATGGCAGTCAGATTGCCGTTTTTAATAGCACTCATTAATTGTGATTCAGCCAGATCGTTGACCAGACTACTACCCTCGCTTAAGGCCTGGTCCACTGCTTCGGCAAAGTCTTTGTCGCTTTTACGCCAGCGGTAAAAGGTGGCTCTGCCAACGCCATTTTTTTCGCAAGCCAGTTGTATAATCGGAGTCTTTTTTAATTGTTCAATAATCAATTCTTTACTTTTTCCCTGGCGTTGTTCAACAACACCTTTTTCTTGAGTTGTTTCCTCAGACATATTTTTTGGGGTTAATAATTATTTTTTGGGCTTTTATTCCAGTTGATTTTTCAAAGCGGTCAATAATAATTTGACAGTATTCGGGATCTAATTCAATCATTAGACATTTACGCTTGGTTTGCTCGGCCGACAGCATCAGGCTGCCGCTACCGCCGAAGAGATCGCAGACAACATCGCCGATACTTGTGCTGTTTAATATCAATTGTCTTAAGAGGCCGACTGGCTTCATAGTGGGATGAAGCTTACTTTTGCTTGGTTTTGGATAGCATAGTACTGATTTATCTTTTGACCTTTTAAATTTGTGAATGCCATACCATCCATAGGCAACGAGCTCATGTTGGGGGAGATAATCCAGTCTACCGACAACTGAATGGTTTTTGACCCATATCAAAAGCTGAGAAAATTTATATCCCACATCCAGTAGGGCTTGACGCAGAGCAAATATCATTCGATCAGAATTAAAGATATAGATGGAATTTTTACGAGCCAAGTGTGGTTTTAAGTTTTTCAGCCATTGTTGGCTGAATTCAAGATATTCTAACTCGGTCTGTTTTTGGTCATTAGCAATCACTCGGCCATTTTTACAACCAAGATTTTGTTTAAACCCTTGCTTGTTTTCAACATAGGAAATTCCATATGGCGGGTCGCAGATAACTGCTGTAACCTTGCGCCCTGATAAAAATTTATTGACCAATTCAGTATCAAGCGCGTCACCGCACAAAAGCAGATGCTCACCAAGTTGGAACAGATCGCCTGGTTTAATTGATTTTTTGGGCTTTTTTGTTGGCATATTTTTCATAGCGATTAATAATTAATTGACAAAATATCGGTTCAATCTCTGACAAATAGGCGGTTCGTTTAATCTGTTCGCAAGCAATCATTAAACTGCCTGATCCGGCGCATAAGTCTAAAGCAATGTCGCCTGGTTTACTGCAACGACGTAGTGCTTTTTCATACAAGGCAGGTGGCTTTTCAGTTGGGTGTTCATATTGATTTCCCGGCAATCGTTTGACCAGCCAGATATTTAACATGTCCATAATGTCGTCGACGAGCTGATTGCCGGTGCCAACTTCTTTATTCAGAATTTCATTAAGATTTCTGATTTTGTCGGATAGGTATGGTTTGCCGCGAGTTCCATATAAGCAAAATTCAGTAACTTTGTTGAAAACAATTTGTGGCGTTGGGTTTTGATTATCTTTAAGCCACATACAAAGTCGCTTCTGGTTAATGCCGGCTTGTCTATAAAGTTCTTGAAGCATGCCGACATACTTTTCATCGCACCAGAAAAATGCATGACAGTCTGGTTTTGCTACAGTTAAACTGCTGGCGATTATTTTGCTGATAAATATTTGGTATTCGTTGTCGGTTTTGCTGTCATTGATTCGTCCACCGTAGTTCTTTTTGCCGCTAACGCCGGTATCGTAGTTAAGCCCTATATTGTACGGTAAATCAACATCAATAATGTCTGCTCTTTCTTTTCCGACTAATTTTTTAATAAGGTTCAAATTAGTTGAATCAGCACAAATCAATTTATGCCGACCCAAGGAAAACATATCACCGGGCTGGATATTCGTCGTCCTAATTTTTTTCAGTTCTTTTTCGACGGAAAATTCATCATCTTCGACTTCGAGAGAGTCGTCCCAAAGATGCGCAAGTTCTTCTTCGCTAAAACCAATACCCAGCAACAGATCAGTATTGAAATCCCGCAAAATGTCGTAGTTCCAATCGCCGTGAACGGCGTTACTGGTTAGCAAATACTGGTTGTATTCCTGTTTGGTTAGTTTGCGATTCGGTATTCTAACCTCAATTATTTCTTCCCCGCGGCCGAGAAGCTGAAGGACTCTCAAGCGCTGGTGTCCGGCGATGATTTTTCCGTCTAGGTCAATGGCGGGTAATTCAACTAAATTGAACTTAACCAGGCTTCTTTTCAGGTCAGAAACCTGCTTTTCTGACATAACTCTGGGGTTTTGGTCATTGGGGACTAAATCGTTAACTTTTCGTTTAACGGTAGTCCATTGGAGTTTTGATTTAGGCATGTTTTGGGAAATTAATTAATAAAAAACTGTAGCCTATTGAGCTACAGCCATCATATATCAAGTAAGAAAAGTATGGGTTGGGTTTATTTGGGTTCATTAAACCCAACATTTTTTTTGAAATTTTCCATATTTTTTACAATACTTCTTATAGTTCCCCATTTTTCAATTCCGTATTTATCCATGAATTTCAATTTAATTTGCTGGTCAACCCTTTTATTAAAAGCGCAACTTGCTCTTTTGTATTTTGAGGTGGGCTGCTTTCTTAGAAGTTTATAGGCGCTATATATTTCCAAATCTCTGTGAAAATTCTTGTACTCCTTATTTTTACTCTTAAATTCAGGTAGCCCCCGTTGTTCTCGTCTTATGAATTCCCATGCGTTTTCTAGGTCTTGTTTTCTGGTGCATCTTAGGATCTGAATAAATAGTTCCATCTGTCGAGTGTTATGATTAAGCTTCCAAGTGATTTGTAGGTTTGGATTGCTGAATTCTGTTTTCTTAAAAAATATATACTCGATTATGAAATCATGGAATTTTTTGTGTTGTTCATCTTTGGAGCTGATCCCGAATTGGTACAGTAAATCATTAATAACAGAACCGTACACCGGGGGCAGTTCCTTATCTCGTAAATCCTCTATTTGGCACTGCTCTTTCTCGCCCCATCTTTTCTCGCCTTTAGTTATTTTTAAAACTTTATTTTTAAACTCTTCGCTGTTTTCAATTTTAGCGTAATTGTCAAAATATTTTTTATTCCATTCAAAATATTCTTTGTATGTTTTAAAACCATTTTCAGGCGCCCAAAGACCAAACTTATTGATTTGATTTATAAGATTATTAATGGCTTTTTTAAAGACAGGATTATCTATAATCATCTGGACTTTATAATAATCCGCATCATATATTTTTTTGGATTTGTTCATATGGTTTGGCATTAACACCAAAAAGTTTTTTTGTTTAGCTTTAAGTTGAACTAACAAAAAATGATTTATCTATATTGCCATATATGTTATTGATTTAGTCTGTTTATCCCCCCCTTTTTGAGACACTCATAAATATTCGCCAAGGGAATGAAAACACAGCTGAATAAATTCGTTTCCAGCGCCTTGGCTGATGGATCAAGCGGAATAGCCACTCGAATGAGTTTCGCCATTCTTGCGACGCTCTTTTTGTTTCGCCAGAAAGATAATCGAATGCGCCACCCACACCGATAGCTAATTTAACCGAAGGCATTCTTGCTAAATTTTCAGCAATCCATTTCTGCGCGCGTGGATGGTTAAGGGCGACAAAAAGCATTGCTGGTGAAAATAAATTTATTTTTTCAATAATGTCTTGTTCCTCAAAAGGTGCATAGTCAATTTGCAGAGATACGCCATTGTGCGTCTCCAGCGATACTGTGGCTTGTAATTTTTCAGCCGTTAGACGCGGCACATCGCCGAAGCCACCCAAAAGAAATACTTTTTTATTACCAATTTTTGGTTCATTCTTCATAATTCTACAAATTTCCGGAATTAAATCTGTGCCAGTCGTTGATTCTGAAACAGTATCTATCTTTTTATTATTTTTAGTCACTCCCCACCAAGCGACCTTAAGACCGATCAAGAAATAATTTATAATTCGTAATACATAATTATTAATATGTTTATTATTTATTAACTCTAAATATTTTGCGGCTAAGCGGATACCATAACCATCAGCCACAACCAACCAAGAATTGTTAATAATATTTTTAAATGTCATATCCGCCTGAGCGGCAATAACAAATTCGGGATTAATAGTAATTAATTGTTTTCCCTCTGTAGTTTCAGAGGATAATAAATTGCCGATTTTTTCCAAAATCTTTTTTTTTGTATATGCACTAATTTTTACATCCAAGATAGATAATTCTTTCATAAAAAGTATTAATTTTTATGCGAAAATAAAAAATTATAATCCAATTATTGTGGTGTTAAAATGCTGAAATACAAATAAAGTATTTTTTAAATTTTGTTTAGCTGGCAGTTAAGTCAGATTATATTTATAGTATATTCTAAATAGGCTAGGTTTAAAGATAGGGCCTCTAATAATTTTAGCAAATTAGCCACGATTGTAAAAGTACTGCTGTTGCAGAAGATGAGATACATAGGTAACACCCATAAATTGCCCAAAGTAAAAGTTTTGGGTAAAATCAAAGGTTAATTCTAATGTATTTTATCTTATGAGAAATTACCAGGAACGCGGTTTAATATGTCTTGATCTTTGGCG
>JAAZMX010000054.1 GCA_012798565.1 Candidatus Kuenenbacteria bacterium | reverse complement strand
GCCAAAGATCAAGACATATTAAACCGCGTTCCTGGTAATTTCTCATAAGATAAAATACATTAGAATTAACCTTTGATTTTACCCAAAACTTTTACTTTGGGCAATTTATGGGTGTTACCTATGTATCTCATCTTCTGCAGTTCCAAGTTCCAAGATACAATTTCCAAATAAATTACAAATTTCAAAACTCAAATATCAAGTATTTTTTGAAATTTGTAATTTGAGCTTTGGGATTTATTTGGAAATTGGAAATTGGGGTTTGGAAATTATATAAATATATGGATTTTACCCAACTTATCTTTTTCTTTTTAATTATTATCCCCTCGGCCATTATCCATGAATACGCCCATGGTTGGATGGCTGATCATCTGGGCGATCCGACCGCCAAACACGCTGGCCGGCTGACTCTGGATCCCCGCGCCCATATTGATCTCTATGGCACCATTCTGATGCCCTTATTTTTACTTTTGGCTACTGGTGGCTCTTTTATGTTTGCCTATGCCAAACCGGTGCCTTACAATCCCTACAATTTAAAAAACAGAAAATGGGGACCGGCCTTAGTTGGCGTTGCCGGCCCGCTATCCAATCTGATCACTGCTATTTTTTTTGGTTTCCTGTGCCGGCTTTTGCCCGTCAGCACCTTTACGGGTTTATTGGCCATTATCGCCTACGCCAACATTATTCTTTTGGTTTTTAATCTGGTGCCCATTCCGCCCTTGGATGGCTCCAAAATATTATTCGCCCTCTTTCCGTCTTCCTGGGAAAACGTCAGAATATTTTTGGAACGCTACGGTATTATTATCTTTCTGCTTTTTGTTTTTTATTTCTCCTGGATTATTACGCCGATCACCAGTTGGTTGTTTCGGTTGGTTATTGGATAAAATAAAAACAGCCAAAAGGCTGGACGTCTCAGACTATTTTTTTGCGCGGAAACCTAGCCCTTTGGGGAGAAGTTAAAATTAAAAATTATTAAATCATGTCCAAAATTATTTCCCATTCAGATCAGCAAACAAAAAAAATTGCCCAACAGTTTATCGCCAAATTAAAAGGCCCCGCTGTTCTCGGCCTGGTCGGTGATCTCGGCGCTGGTAAGACCCAATTTACCAAAGGTTTGGCCGCCGCGCTCCAAATAAAAAATCGGCTTACTAGTCCGACTTTTGTTTTATTAAAACCCTACAAAGTTGCTCGCTCCGAACAAGGCATCAAAAAATTAATTCATATTGATTGCTACCGCCTTTCTCACCCGGAAGAATTGCTGGCTCTTGGCTGGCAGGAATTATTGACCGATCAAAATCTCATTGTTGTCGAGTGGGCGGATAAAATAAAAAGCATTATGCCGGCAGACACTCTCTGGATAAATTTCGAGTATGGCCAAAGAGCAGGGGAGAGGATAATAAGCATAAAACCCAAAATTACAATTTCCAAATCCAAACAAAGCTCAAAACCTAAAATTTCAAGCAGATAATTTTGATTTTTGATTTAGGATTTTGTTGGATATTTGGATTTTGGATTTGTAAGTTCCGCCCCTCTGGTGGTTATCCTCTAGCCAGAGCTATCCCCCAGACTTCTTTTATTCCATTCTCTTTCAAAACCCTGGCGCACTCGTTCATGGTCGCGCCGGTAGTCAAAACATCATCCACCAAAATTGTCAGCCTTTCCAGATTTATTGCCTCTTTCTTCTGAGTTATTGCAAAAACGCCGGCCAGATTTTCCTGGCGGGTTTCTTTTTTTAATTTGGCTTGTGGCTCGGTATAGCGTTGCCGTTGCAACAAAAATTTTTCTTTCTCCCAACCCAGCTGCTGGCTGATTTTTTCCGCCAATAGCTCAGCCTGATTAAAGCCGCGCCAGCGTAATCTTCTTGGATGCAAAGGTATAGGCACTAAAGTTATTTTTTTGTCCGCCATCAAATGTTCCCAGCCTGGTTCACTTTTTATCTTTTTGATCAAAATGGCTGCCAAAGGCTCGGCCAGTCCGGTCAGAAAGTTGTATTTATATTTGTGAATAGCTTCTTGCAAAACTTCATCCTCCCATTCCGCCGCCACGATCACTCCATCTAACCCTGTTTGTTCTCGGCAATTATCATGGGTTTGGCCAAGCGTGGCCGGCTCCTTACACACCACACAACGATTGACTCTTTGGTATTTGATTCTGGCGAGGCACTCCGGACACAACCAAAAATTTTCCCGACCGCAACCCAGGCATTCAATTGGAAAAAGGAGATTCAAAAAACGCGTCTTTATTTTTAGGAACGCGTTTTTTAGGTTATGGTAATTCATATCTTTCGAATTAACTATATTATTCCGTTCGAGAAGTATAGTGATTATGGCTTCCCCAAATATTTATCAACACCACCCCCTGCCCGTTCAGGTCTCTCACCGAGAGACCCAAACTCAACTGAGGAGGGGAGGGTATAGTTTTACGCCAAGACAATTAAAATCGCTCCGACTGCCATCATCGCCGCCCCAATTCCCACCTTTAAGCTGATTTTTTCCCCCAAGATCAAAGCCGCCAGAATTATGGCAAAAACCACACTGAGCCGATCCAGGGGCGCCACCTGTGATACCTTACCGAGTTTCAAAGCCACAAAATAAAAAAGCCACGACAGAGCGCCGGCCACCCCGGACAGGACAATATAATACAAGGCTTTTTTATTGGTGATTATCTCTTCTATGTGCCCGATTTTCCCCTGGATCAAAATTACCACCACCAGAAAAATCGCCATCACGATCGCCCGCATGGTGGTCGCCGTAGTCGTATCAATATCATGCAAACCCATTTTCCCGAAAATTGCCACCAGAGCCGCGAACACCGCGGCCAAAAGTCCAAATATAATCCACATATTTATTAAAATTATTTTATCTCTGCTTCTATCCTATTCTCATCCGTTCCAGCCTATTATAAAACCACTAAGTTAATTTAATTTTATTATTAACCACTCTGATTTTCAGCACAGAGTTTTTATCAAGGCCGCCAGCAATAATTTTATCCGCCAGAGAGTCCTCGATTTCTTGGCGGATTATTTCTCTCACTTGTCTGGCGCCCTCGCCAGCTCGGACGCATTCCCGCGCCAATTTATTGACCACCGCCTTGTCCCAGTGCAGGCGGAATTTCTGGCCAGCTATTTTTTGATTGATTTCCTCCAGGCTGAGCTCGATTATTTTTGCTAGATCTTTTTCCTTCAAGCTATTAAAAACCACCAGCTTGTCTACGCGGTTGAGAAATTCCGGCTTGAGATATTCTTCCAGCGCCTCCTGATAATTTTCCTGTTCCTCAGTTTTTTCCCCCGTGCCAAAGCCGAGATGTTTTTTACTGCCGCGTTTCTGTCCGCCCAGATTGGTCGTCATGATAATTATTGTATTTCTAAAATTGATCACCCGACCGCGCCCGTCAGTCAGCTGCCCCTCGTCGAGAATTGATAGCCATAGATTAAAAATATCCGGATGCGCTTTTTCCAGCTCATCAAGGAGAATCACTGCGTAGGGATTGCGTCGCACTTTCTCTGTCAAAATTCCTCCCTCGTCATAACCTACATAGCCGGCCGGCGCGCCGATCAGTTTGGAAGCATTAAACTTCTCCCCATATTCGGACATATCCAGCCGGATCAGGCCATTACCCTTGGGATTGATTGCTTCCGCCAAAACCTCGGCCGCGTAAGTCTTGCCCACGCCCGATGGCCCGGCAAAAATAAAAGAACCCAGAGGCCGCTTTTCTCCCGAGAGCCCGGCGGCCGAACGTTTCAATACCCTGGCGATTTCCTTGACCGCCGCCGCTTGCCCGATAATTTTTTTATCCAAAAATCCCTCCAGCTCTTTCAAACCACTAAGCATTTTTTTTCTGTCTGGCAAATTTATTTTTGTCATTTCCGCCACCAATATCCGGATATCTTCCGCCCCAATCTCCTCTTCTTTTTTGGTTTGCAGGTGGTTTTTTATCTCTTGGCTTTCCAGTTCGTAGATCTGACTCATAATCTCGATTTCCCGTTCCTTGACGGCCAGCGCCGTCCGATAATTTTCCTCTTTGAGCAGATTGATTTTCTCCTGATTCAAAGCTTCCAGCTCTTTTTTTAGTTGGCTCAGTTTACTTTTCTTGTCGCCACTCGGCCGATTGACATTTTTTTTGCTGGCCGCCTCGTCAATCAGATCTAGCGCTTTGTCTGGCAAAAATTGCTCGGTGATATAGCGGGCGCTCAAATGCACTGCCTCCGCGATCGCCTCGTCGCTGATTTTTGTGGCGTGGTGTTTCTCATAGACGGCTTTGACACCCTTGATAATGTCGATGGCTTCCGCGACACTCGGTTCATTGATAGTTACCTTTTGCAGTCTCCGGGTTAGGGCGCTGTCAGTCTCAATATGTTTTTTATAATCCTCAAAGGTGGTCGCGCCGATACAGCGGATTTCGCCTCTGGCCAAAGCTGGCTTCAAAATATTGGCTGCGTCCATAGTGCCGGCTGCTGAACCAGCCCCGACAATATTGTGGATCTCGTCAATAAATAAAATTATTTCCGGATTCATTTTCACCTCTTCCACGATCTGTTTCAGCCTACCTTCAAATTCTCCCCGGTAACTCGTCCCTGCCACCATTAGTGGCATATCCAGAGCGTATATTTTTTTATCCGCCAAAACATCCGGCACCGCGCCCTGCATTATCTTTTTGGCCAGACCCTCGACAATCGCTGTCTTTCCCACGCCTGGTTCACCGAGTAGTATCGGGTTATTTTTATTGCGTCGCGCCAAAATTTGGATCACGCGGCTGATTTCTGTTTCCCGCCCGATGACCGGATTGATATTCTTTTGGACATTTGGCGCGGTCAGATCCGTGCCAAAAAAATCCAGAAGAGATTCTTTTTGTTTTTTGTTCCGAGCCTTCCTCTCCTGTTCAATTTTTTCCCTGAGCGCTCCGACCGCCTCGGTCATCTCCTCGAATTTGGCTGTGGAACTCAAAGCCGATTCCAGATTTTTGAGGAGCGCCTTGGTCTCCACCCGGTGTTTTGTCAAGATAGCCTGGATCTCTTCAGCCTTAGTTTTCAGCAGACTATAAAGCAGATGCTCCGTGCCAATATAGTTGTGCCCGTATTCTGCCGCCACGGCTGCGGAATCCACCACTATCTTTTGGGTCACCGGCGCCAACTGTATTTCTTCTTTAGCTTGGAGTATTTTTTTCCAGGCGTCGGTTTGTTCGTTATCGCCCAGATCAGTTTCCAACTGCGCCTTGACCCCGGCCTTGGCCAGCGTTTCCGCGCCGAGTGAACCTTTTTCCGCTATCAGGCTCCAGAATATTTCTTCCAGTCCAATCTCTTTTTTCTTGTTTGTCAACGACAAACCATAAGCCCGGACAATGGTCTTTTTATAGTGGTTGGTAAATTTGTTTAAAATATTTTCCTGCATATTTTTTCGTGTCCTCATTTTAACATGTTTTATCTATATTTTCAATTTTAGGATGCTAAAACCCAATTTTTCTTTTCCAGGTTGAATTCGCCCCAGCTTGTCTTGACTTTCCTGTTGCCATATGATTATATAGAGACATAAAGTAATTATTGGAAATAAATTTTATATATCTTGGGTACTTTACTAACTAATCGTAAGAAATTTATGAAAACATTTCTTAAGTCTAAAATTCACCACGCACGTGTCACCGACAAAAATGTCGATTATATTGGCAGCATATTCATCGATAAAAAATTATTAGATTTGTCTGGGATTAGTGAATATGAAAAAGTTGATGTGATCAATGTTGATAACGGTCAAAGGTGGCAAACCTATGTCGGGTTTGGAGAAGAGGGTTCTGGCACAATATTAGTCAATGGTGGAGGCGCGTATCTATGTGAAGTAGGTCACAGGCTAATCATCTTGGCTTACGAGATGACTGACAAGCTAAAAGAAAAACCCAAAATGATTTTAGTCGATAAATCTAATAATTTCTTAAACTATCTATAAACTGTTATAGTGCTACGAAAATAATGTTTACCGGAAAAGGACACGGAAATCTTTTACGCCAAGTAGATACTGCCTTGAGTAATCGCCTGAGCCGATCTGGCAAAGATACCTTCTGGCAATTAAAAAACAAGATCCTCAAAACGCCGCCTTGCAGTAAGGCGGCGTTTTTATGTTTATATTTCTTTTAAAATTTTTTCAAAAAATTTCTTGTCCTTATCGTGTGTTAAAAGTTCTATTACCTTTTCCTTTTCTACCCAGCGCGCCTCCGGGTTAGCCGGATCAAGAGGGGAGAGTGTCGCCTGGCTGGTTTGGAATAGATAAATATGAATTATTTTAGTTTCACTCAAATCATCCCTGCCATCAAGTCCGATTTTCGGCCGCTCATAAGTACCCAGTTTTTTGATCACTTGTAAATTTTCCAGCTCAATGCCAGTTTCCTCATAAATTTCCCGCTTGGCCGCGCTCAGTTCGTCCTCGCCCAGATCAATGTGGCCTTTTGGCAAAGACCAGGAGTTGCCATTTTGATTGACCACCACGATTTTGTTGTCTGGTCCGATTACCACTCCACCGGCTGATACGGTTTTGTTCATAAATTTTCTTTAATTATCTCTTTTGCTTTCAATAAAAAATCAAAATCTCTTTGCCACATAAATTTACCCCAATAACCTTCGGGTTTGTCGTTCTCAAATAATTTTATTGCCTCGTCCAGGCTGACCCACTTGAGGGCAAAGCCACGCTCTTTTTCTTCTGCCGTAAACTGCGGCTCACCTTTTTCACCCAGCACCTTGAGCAGATAGCAATAAGATAGATGTAATTCCTCAAATTGATTTTTGTATTCAATAATCAAACCCACCTCACTAATTGTTTCTGCTTGGCAGCCAGTTTCTTCTTTTATTTCTCTTTTTAACCCTTCAATCACATCTTCACTAGTCTCTATTTTGCCGCCCGGGATTTTGTGATGGTTGGTATAGCCGCTCCACACGATCGCGACTTTATTATCATCATCTAAAACCACCGCTCGGGCTGCCCGACGGAGTTTGTATTTGATGGTCTCGCTAATGGTTTCCTGGCTGATCCCCAGGTCTTTTTCAGTTATTTCTTTTAGTAGCTCCATAAAGTAGTTAAAATTTAAAAATTTATCCTTGACTTTCCCATTGTAATATGATACAATAGATATGTAAAGCAATTATCCTCTTTTGAGGATAATTTTTAGTTTCCTCTATTCTTCAATTATCTTATTTAAAATTTATTATTAACTAAGACAAACATTATGTTGTCTACCCTCAATAGCAAAAAAATCGCTCTGGTTTTTATTGCTTTTTTATTTGTCTTTGGCAATTCTTTTCCTGCCTTGGCCATTACCTCAGGGGAATCAACTCTTCCCCGCATCTCTTACTGGCCCGGTAAAGTCAACCAACACACCGAAAATGGTGTTTGGAAAACAGACCCTGACGGTGTTTCTGGCTCTACCACCTCTTGGACTACTGCCAATATCTTGACTTACTGTAAAAAGTGGTACCCCGACACTATCAGTGTTGAAGCTGATGGCACTATCTCTACTATAGATTGGAAAGCCGCTGGCAATACTGGCAGCTATACTTCTACCAGGCCGGTCTACAAATGTGTTCAACCAACGGCCGTCCCCGATCTCTTATTTACCGGCTTTGGCACCAACGGTCCAGATGCCAATAACAATAATACTGTTTTTTTAGTCCCTTCTATCCAAAATATAGGTACTGCCCCTTTTAATGGGGACCTCACAATCAACGTGGATATTATTAAAAATAATATTTTAATTACCAATGAATCATTTGTTCGTAATTTTAATCTAGATATAAACGTGGGTAATTTTACTACTTATCGCACCAATTATAGTTTTATTGATCCAGGTACCTACACTATCAAACTTACCCTACAAAATGTGGCAGGGGAAAGAAACACCACCAATAATACTACAAGTAAAGATGTTGTCGTTGCTAATCAAGTAGTCTGTGTTGATTCAGACGGAAAAGATTATTATAAGCAAGGTTATGTTGAAGCTTATGAAAACTCACAAGATAACAGCAAAGATAAACACTATGATTATTGCGGTATGACAGGTGATGAAACAGGTAAGTTAATAGAGTATGTTTGTGGCGCTGACAATTATGCAGCCAAGCATTTGTATAGTTGTCCCAATGGCTGCAGTAATGGTGCATGCAATCCAGCACCAGCAGCTAAACCAGATTTGGTTGTCACCTCTTTGTCGGGATCAGTTATTGATATTGAAGATTCTGGTGGCAAGGAAACAAAGGGAATTAAAATTGCTTATTGTGTTAAAAATCAAGGTAGCTCTGATATTAACCACAACAATTTCCTGGTGTCGTTCTACAATAAAACTCTTAATAAATTAGTTGATGAATCCCAATATGGTGGTGGTACTAGTTTGGTGGGTAATGAATATTGTGGAGCTACCATATATCCACTGTACGGTGAAAGCGTCGAATTATTTGGTTTTCAGGAAGGTGATAATATTATTGAGGTTACTGTAGATTCAAAGAATCAGATTGCTGAATCCAATGAAACCAATAATACTTTAACCAAAATAGTTACGGTAACTAGTAATACTGACACCAACTGCCAGGTCACTTTGGAAGGCATTACCTACCAATTATCGCCATGCGAGATTAACGCCAGTATGACCGATGGGGCAGGGGATAAAGAATTTTCTTTCAAAATAGATCAAGTCAGTGAAACCAGAAGTTACGGTTTTGGTGTCTATGGCTATGGCGAAGGCTTCCCGACTTATGGAATTATTACCACCCCTTCTAGCGGTGGCGCCCTTGGCGATGTGAGCTTTAGATCTGTTTTGAAAGATCAATATCTAAACTCCGAGAGTGGTCAAACTAACAAGTATGCCGGTTATTTGCCGATTAAAGTTTATTATGGCAGCGCCGGCACGGGTGTTGAAAAAACTCTGAAATTGATGGTCAACGTGGATGTGTCGCCATCATCAACTCTCGACCTCACCCCCCGCATCTCTTATTGGCCCGGTAAGGTCAACCAACACTCTGAAAACGGTATCTGGAAAACAGATCCAGATGGCGTTTCCGGGTCTTATACTTCTTGGACTGCCGCCAATATCTTAACCTACTGCAAAAAATGGTATCCCAACACTACCAGTGTCGTCTCTGACGGTACAATTTCTACCATAGACTGGAAGGCCGCTGGCAACCTTGGCAGTTATAGCTCCACCAGACCGGTCTACAAGTGCGTGGCCGGAGTTACAGCCAAGCCGGTAATCAGCAATTTTGGGATAACTTATAATAATAGCACTCGAATGTTAACCGTTAATGCTGATTTTGATCAGCCAGTTACCGAATATATTTATTTTGATAACCAAAACAGGGTAACTTATTATAATGCGACCAAAGATCGTTCTTCAATAAACATAGATTTAATAGGCGCTGGCAGTGCCGGTGATCATTCCGTCGCGCTGGAAGCCTGCAGCACAACCAACAATTGTACAAAAACTGCTAGTTTAAAATATACAGTACCATCGTCCAATACGCTTCAGCCAGGTGATGTTTTTATGGACAAAAATCATCCCGATAACACTTTTTATTTAGCTACCGACAATAAGCGCTATGTTTTTCCTTCTATCTCTGGCAGCAATTATAAACAAGATGTCATGAATTCTTGGCAGGTTGACCCTTTAAAAATAAAAACCGTCGATTCAACACAATCTGACAGTTATGCCATCGGCGGCAATATTATTTTGCGACCGGGTAGCGGCTTGATCAAAACACCAGAAATAGCAACTATCTATGGTGTAGGCTCAAGAGGAAAGCTGCATAAAGTTTCGTACGAACAATTAACCAAGCTTTATGGTAGCGATTGGGACTCACGTTTATCCATTGTCCCCTCAGTGTTTTTTGTTAATTATCTATTTGGTAATGATCTGAATAACAATTACCCTGATGGAACCTTAATAAAATATAATTCTACTCCCAATAAAGTCTACCTTGTTTATGGTGATTACAAGCATCCAATTACCGAGGTAGGCCTTTGGGCAAATGATTTGAACCAGATCCCGGTAGTTATAGCCCCTGAAGACGTCATTTATTCTACGGGTCAGATAATTGATGGACATTACAGTTGTTTAACCGATGTTGCGCAATTATCAACTTGCAGTTTTAAAACCGTAAACCAGACTCTCTCCCTCTCCAAATATACCGCCTATGGCAACCAGAATTTCGTCAAACCAACCACTCAAGCTAAAGTCGCTTCCTTTATAATAACGGCTGGTTCTTCCGAGGGCGTGAATATTGATACTATAAATATTTCACAAGCCACTTCTGGCGTCATGCAAAATATGAAACTAATGACCGGCGCTACCCAAATTGGCGTAACCAAAGTGACTTTAGTTTCTAGTAACAGCGCGGAAAACGTCTTCTTGGCTCCCAACTTGAAATTGGCCGCCGGTGAATCAAAGGTGGTTGATGTTTATGCCGATATTAAAGCCAGTAGCGTGGCCACTTCATTCGCTTTAGTGGTTGATTTGACTGGCACCACAGCTCTTAGCTCTAACATAGTTACAGCCAGCGATGTCACCATGCAAACCATGACTCTATCCGCTGGCTCAATCACTTCGGCTACTGATGGCAGCCAGCCTATTTCTGGCATTGTCATCGCTGGTACGACCGCCAAAATGAATGCCGTTAAATTTACCGCCTCCAATGAGGCATTTACCATCACCAAAGTGAGAATTGCTGAAGGCACCGCCAGCAATATTGATTCGATTGGTAAGGTTATTTTGGAGTATAAGGATAAAGCGGGTAATACCAACACCAAGGAAGCTTATCTAAACGGTGATAATGTGGTGGACATTACCGGTCTTAATATGTATGTGCCCAAAGATGACTCCGCTGTCTTGACTATTAAAGCCGAGATACCGACCATCGCCGCCGGTGCTGATTCCGGTGACACCCCAGGACTTGATTTCAGTTCTGTTGGTTTTTCCGCTCTAGGAGAGTCTTCTAATGTCGCTAGAACCGCCGGTATGTCTGAGGTTATCGCCAATGATATGGTAGTCAGAAAAAGTGTCCCGACTTTTTCTACTCAAAGTTTGCCATCAACTATTTTACAAAACGGTACCGGCAAAACTTTATACAAGTTCAGTGTAATTGCCGACAATGCCGGTAGCATTGCTTGGCAAAAGATTAGTTTTAACCTAGAAACCGAGGGCAATGTTTCGTTAACAAATTATCAATTGTATAGCAACGGGACAAATTTAGAGGCTGTGGTAAACAATACAAACAATACCTCAACCATTGAATTTAATCTGCCCGTGGCCGAGGTGGTCGCCGCCGGGAGCATAAAAAATTATGAGTTAAGAGCCACAGTCGCTAATGCCACCAGTAGCACGATGGTCAACCTCACATCTTTGGGCGATGGAGGTTCTGGGACAATGGCGCCTGATTCCGTAGCGGATATTACTGAACATAGCAACTTTATCTGGTCAGACATGTCCAAAGTTCCCGCCTCAACTTCTTTAACTGATAATGTTTGGGTTAATGGATATTTGGTAAAGACTTTTGGTGATAGCGCCGTCTTGTCCGATTCTAATTATGTGCCCAGCACATACTCTTGGTACGCTAGTGAGTGGTCTGTCTGTACAAAAGATCTGCAAACCAGGACCGTTGAGTGCCGTGATCAATCTGGAGCCAAAGTAGACAATAGTTATTGTAAGGAAGAAATGCCAGCCGATGGCCTAACCTGTACCTTGACCGATGTCAGTGACAACGAAATAAGCAAGCGTCTCGCCGGTCGCCTGCTTCTCGCCGTTGAAGATCGTGGTCGCATTTATTATATTTATCCCGATGACCACAAAAAATATGAGGTGACCTTTGGTAATGTCATGAGTCTTTTCCAAGATCTGGCCCTAGGTATTAGCAACAGCGACTTGAATAAAATTCTCATAAACCCCAACGCTGTAAGCGCCGACAAGGATAGTGACGGTGATGGTTACAATGACAAGTCCGAAGCTGCTTACGGCTATAATCCATATCTGGCTTCCGACCCAGCCCATCGCGGTAATGACAAAGTCCAAGTAGATACCGCCTTGAGTAATCGTCTGATTGGTAAATTATTATTGCAAGTCGAAGACCATGGCCGTATCTGGTATGTCGATCAAGAAGGCAAGCGCTGGGAAGTCACCTGGGAGAATGTCATGAATCTCTTCACTTCGCTGTCTCTTGGCATTACCAACGCCGATCTGGCCAAGATACCTTCTGGCAATTAATTATCCATTTAGCCCAAAACCCCGCTCAGCTGAGCGGGGTTTTAAAATATTTGTATATTCGTAGGTTTATGCCATTGATCGCAGTTGACTGATTCTCTCCGCTACCGGCGGGTGAGTGGAGAAGAGTTTTTTAAAGCCGCTAGTCGCCTTGGCGCCAAAAGGATTGCTAATATACAAATGAGCGGTTGCGGTATTAGCTCGATCCAGAGGATCGCTATCCGTGCTGATTTTTTCCAAGGCCCGGGCCAGACCTTCCGGGTATCTGGTTAATAAAGCGCCATCCGCGTCAGCCAAAAATTCTCTTTTTCTGGAGATTGCCAATTTGATCAATTCGGCGATAATCGGGGAGAGAACGATTAAAATTATTCCCACCACCATCAAGATTGTGCCGGCTTGCCCGCCGCCTTCGCTCGAGTCCCTCTTGCGCCAGCGCGAACGTAAAAAATAATCACTCAAGATAGATATTGTTCCAACTAAAACCACCACGATCATCATCAGCCTGATGTCATAATTTTTGATATGCGATAGTTCATGGGCGATCACTCCTTCCAATTCCTCATTTTCTAGCCGGTCAATAATGCCTTGGGTCAAAGCAATTGAAGCGTGCTCGGGGTCTCGGCCCGTGGCAAAGGCATTCATCGCCTGATCCGGAATAATATAAATTTTGGGCATTGGCACTCCAGCCGTAATACATAGATTTTCTACCAATCGGTAAATATAAGGATTATCATTGGCCATGATCGGCCCCTTTGCCCCGGCTGTCGCCAGGCTGACTTTATCTCCGGCAAAGTAACTTACCATGGTCATGACCAAAGAAATTATTACTGCCATTACCAGTGGCCCATAACCATATTCTGGATAGATTTTCCCGATCACCCAGCCCAAAAATATAATGAACGCCAAAAAGAGCGTCATCAAAATAATCGTTTTATGTTTATTGGAATCGATTTGTTTATACATATAATAAACATTAAAACATGAAAGCACAAGAGCAAATTATCAAAAAATTGAAAATTCAATCATTGAAAATTCATTGGAAATTGAAAATTGTAAATTGAAAATTATCTAGAACTTCACTTCCACGTTCTTTCTCTCTTCGGCATTTTCTGCCTCAAAGAAATCATATTTAGTGAAGTGTAGGATGCCTGCCACCATATTATTGGGGAACACCTGGATCTTGGTGTTGAAGTCGCGCACACTGCCATTATAAAATCTTCTGGAGGCTTGGATTTTATTTTCCGTATCCGAGAGCTCATCTTGCAGCTTGGCGAAATTTTCCGAGGCCTTAAGCTGTGGATAATTTTCCGCCACCGCGAACAAGCTTTTCATCGTGTCCATCAAAGCATTCTCCGCTTTGGCTTTGTCGGCCATAGTTTGGGCGCCCATGGCCGCCGCGCGTGCTTCAGTCACTTTGGCAAAGACTTCTTTCTCGTGTGCCGCGTAGCCCTTGACCGTTTCCACCAAGTTAGGTATCAAGTCATGGCGTCTTTTGAGTTGCACGTCAATATCCGAAGCGGCCTCGTCCGTGCGATTTTTGAGGGTAATCAAGCCGTTATAAACGAGAATCAGCCACAAAACGCCGACTACCACGATCGCCAAGATCACATATACCAGTGTCATAGTTGGTTCTTTTTTTGACCGGTCGGTTTTTAAAAAACACGCCGTTCAAATTAATTGTTGATTAAAAAAATATCACTCTCAATTAATTATAATGTATCGCTTTTGGATGCTAAAGTCAACTTCCCAACCAAACTGTTTCCTGACAATATCCACACGCCGGCCCTTGTAGGATAAAATTATTTTTTGTGTTATAATAAAAGAAGCTAGTTTAGTGGCGACGGTTTACTGACCTACTTTTTTCGTAGAATTTGAATTTATTTTTTTATGGACATTCTTTCTTCCAAGAAAAGTTATTTAGGCGTTGATTTGGGCGCTTCCGCAGTAAAAATAGTAGAACTACAGGATAAGGCTGGCCGAGCGGTTCTTCTGACTTATGGTTATGTAGAACAGCCGACAGATATCATTCGCTCGTCATCTCGGGAAATGGAAGAGCAAATCGTCGATATTATCAAAGATATTCATAAAAAAAGTCGCATGACCTCTAAACGCGTTGTGGCTGCCCTGCCCAGCTTTTCTGTTTTTAGCTCCATTATCAGTTTGCCCACCATGAAAAAGAAAGATCTGGCCAAAGCCATTCAATGGGAAGCCAAAAAATTTATTCCTCTGCCCATTGAAGAGATGACCCTAGACTGGAAAATTGTTCCGCCCAAGCCAGTTGTCAAACCTTTGTTGCCAGCAAAAAAAACAGTTGAACCTCAGGTGGGGGTTGCTACTCCTCCCGGCGAGGCCAAAACCTCTTTTTTAGGACAATTATTGAGTGACAAGAAAAAACAAGCTGCTCTGCCCAGCCCCCCTTCCATCAAGGATAATATTAAGGTTCTTTTGACAGCCGCTCCCAAAAAAATAGTCGAACGCTATATACGTATTTTTCGTTCTGCCGGGCTAGAGTTATCTAGCCTGGAGACAGAAGCCTTTGCCTTGGAGCGCTCTCTGGCCGGCAATGATCCGACCCCCATCATGATTATAGACATTGGTGCCGTCACCTCCGATGTCTCTATTATCGAAAGTAGCATTCCGATTCTGACCAGAAGCATTGATGTCGGAGGCACGAGCATTACTAAGGCCATTATGACTAGTCTCAATGTTGATCTCGATCGCGCCGAACAATTCAAACGCGATATTGGCTTTTCTTCTCTTGGTTCAGGCGATCTGCCGGAAATCATCAAATCAGCCATTAATCCTATTATTAATGAAGTTAAATATTCTCTGGATATTTACTTGACTCAATCTGGTAATAATAAAATTGAAAAAATAGTTTTAACCGGCGGCAGTACTTTTTTGCCTGAGTTAGTCAATTATTTATCCAAAATTCTGGACATCAAAGTTATTATTGGCGATCCCTGGGATAGGATCGTCTATCCCTTGGAACTAAAACCAGTTCTTTCTGAGCTTGCCCCGCGTTTATCCGTAGCTGTCGGTTTGGCCATGCGAGAAATCTAGCCGTTAATTTCTCCTTTTAAAAGTCTATGTTTGATCACAAAAATAACAATCAAAATTTTGGTAGTGGTAATATCAATCTCCTGCCTGAAGAATCGCGTCAGGAAAAGGAGAATGAAGTTAAACCCAAGAAAAGTGAGCCCTTGGCTGTTCATGAACCGGCCAAGGAAAAATTCTCTCGCCCTGCGACCCCCAAATTGGCTACCAGCAAATCAACTTCGGTTGCTCAGCCCAAACGGTCTCTCTTCTCCAAAATCAAAGACCTTTTTGGCTCGCCAAAATCAAAGACCTTGCCCCCAGTGGTAGCCGTCAGTTCTGGTTCATCAGTCACATCCCCACCCAAGTCGGCGTCCAGCCCCACTCCCCGCGTTTCTGCCGCTGCCAAATCAATGCCAGCGGCTGGCAGGGATGTTCCGCCCGCCAGCGCCAACAAAAACGACTTGGAAGTCAATCTTTTACCCGCGACCAAAAAACGCCTAACCGACAGTCAAATTATCTTCAGTTACTTCTTTATTTTTATCATTTGTCTTTTGGTTGTATTCACTCCTTATATCTATTTTAAAGGTAAAAATAAAGGTTATATCAATAATAATGAGATTTTAAAAAATCAACTTTCCCTAATTGACAGCAGGATTAAAGATATGCAGGGGCGCATCCTCGATTATGGTCAATTTTCTCTGCAACTCAGAAATCTTAACAATCTCTTTAATTTCCACGTCTATTGGAGCCTCTTTTTCCCCACCTTGGAACAACACACCGTCGGCAATGTTTATTTTACCTCCTTGTCTCTTAGCGAAGATCGAAAAGCTGGTCTTGAGGGAGCGGGGCTCAATCTCCGTTCTCTTGCCGAGCAGCTGGTTGTTATGGGACAAAGTAAGATTTATACCAATTTCAAACTTCAATCATTGAATTTTGTTGAAGCCAAAGAGCCTGGTGGTCCAACAATTAATTTTGGTGTTAGTTTTACTGTCCCGGAGTCGGTTATCGCTTCAACCGCGACAGACACCAAATCTTCCACTCCCGCCCCCTAAATTATTGAGTTATGAATTCAAACAATTCCCAGCAGAAACCTCCTTTTTATATAAGAAATTTTAAATTTCTTGTCTTTTTGCTGTTTGTTGTACTTCTTGTACCTGGTTATTTTTTATTTATTAATCCGGAGAACCAAACCTATCGGACCAACAAAGATCTTCTTGCCAACCAGGAACGTGAATTGGAGCAAAAGAAGAATCAACTTTTGGAGCTCAGAAAAACCTTAGTAAACTACGAGAGCATAAACGAACTTGATCGTGCCAAGGTCAGGGAAATTTTACCTTATGGCCCGAGCGAACCAGATCTTTATATCAATATTTCCAGTTTGGTAGAGGCCAGCGGCGCTAAATTAGAAACTATAAATATCGAACTCAACGAGGGCCCTGGCGGCGGTCCAAGTGAGGAGTCGCTGATTCAGGACAAAAAAAGTGCCCTCGCCGGTGGCCAGATTAAAACCGCCCGCGTGAGGCTAAGTGTTTCTGAAATAAACTATACAAAAGTCAAATCACTCTTTAATTTAATTGAAAATAATGTTCGCCTCTTAGATATCAAATCCTTTAATTTCAATCCCTCCGAGGGCACCTTGGATTTGGTCATGGTCGCTTATTATCTCAAATAATTTTTATGATTGTTGCTAAACAAAAATTGACCAAAAAGAAGATTCTTACCTACATAGCGGTCATTGCCGCGCTAATTATCGGTAACATTATTATTTATCTGCGCAATTCCCAGACCAATGTTGTCGCCGACGATTATCTGGTTAATCTTACCAATATGCCCACTGGGACTCCAGACCCTACCTCTTCTGGCGCTGCTGGCTTGAGCAATCAATCGATTCTTGATAATAAACTTTTTGGTATTTTGAAAAAGATTGGCGACTGGCCAGTTACTCCGCAAAATGTCGGCAAATCAGATCCCTTTGCCCCCTTTTTCTCCTCCCAGTAATTTTTCCTTTTCTTCTATGAAAAAACCAGAAGAACTCAAAGAAAAGATCCTGGCTCACTTTTTGGCCCAGAAAAAAATCACTACCAGTGAAGTTGACCAGCTCAAGCTGGAAAACACCTTGGCCAACCTGGAACAGGGTCTTTTAAAAAATAAAAATATTTCCGAGGAAGATATTACCGAGGCCAAGGCGAGTATTTTTAATTTGCCTCATATCCTTTTGGGCGATGAGCGCATTCCCAGCGCCGTTTTGAATATTTTTCCCAAGGATTTGGCTGAGAATTATCAAATGGTCGTGTTTGCCAAAGACGGCGACCAGCTCAAAGTGGCCCTAGTTGACCCGCTTAATCTCAAGGCGCGCGAGGCCGCTGATTTTGTTGCTCATGGCAAAAATTATCGTATCAATTACTACATCACTTCCCTGGCCAGCTTTAGTCGAGTTTTACAACAATATGGCAGTCTCAAAACTGAAGTTACGGAAGCCTTAAAAATTGCTGAAAATAAATTTGACGTCGAAGAACAGTCGGATGACAAAATGGATAAAATCATCAAAGCCGCCCCTATTTCCAAGATGGTCTCTGTTATTCTAAAACATGCGGTAGAATTACGGGCTTCAGACGTTCATATTGAGCCGACCACCGGCGAAACCCGGGTGCGTTATCGCATTGATGGCCTCCTGCAGACTTCTTTATCCTTGCCCAAATATGTTCACGCCGCCATCATCTCCCGTATCAAGGTTATGGCCAACTTGAAAATCGACGAGACCCGCGTTCCCCAAGATGGCCGTATTCGTTTGAATATTAATAATAAGAATATTGATTTTCGTATTTCTACCTTGCCTCTTTACAGTCAAGAAAAGGTGGTGATGAGAATTCTTGACACCTCCAAAGGCGTTTCCACTTGGGAGGACTTGGGCTTTGAAGGCAAAAATTTGGAACTCATGTATGAAAATATTGCCAAACCTCACGGTATGTTTCTCGTTACTGGCCCGACCGGTTCTGGTAAATCCACCACTCTCTATGCCGCTCTTAATCTTTTAAACAAAGAAGAGGTCAACATCGTTACCCTAGAAGATCCGGTGGAATATTACCTGACTGGTGTCAACCAGGCCCAGGTTCGACCGGAGGTCAAATTTACTTTTGCCTCTGGTCTGCGCTCCATTCTCCGCCAAGACCCGGATATTATCATGGTTGGCGAAATCCGTGATGCTGAGACAGCTGAACTGGCCATTCATGCCAGTTTGACTGGCCACTTTGTTCTCTCTACCCTGCACACCAATGATGCCTTTGGTGCCATTCCTCGTCTGATGGACATGAAAATAGAGCCTTTTCTCCTCGCCTCTACTTTAAATGTTATTATCGCTCAGAGATTGGTACGCACCATTTGTGCTGATTGTAAGGAAACTATTCCTATGCCCAAGACCTTATTAGGCCAAGTTCAAGAAATTTTTGATTCCCTGCCCAAGCAGAGCATCCCCCAGGGTCTTAGCGCCGATAATTTGAAAAATATTTATCATGGCAAAGGCTGCTCTCATTGTGATCATACCGGCTACAAGGGACGCATGGCGATTGTCGAAGTTTTGAATGTCAGCGAAGAAATAAAGAATATTATTTACTCCGGCTCCAGCCTGAGCAAGATAAATGAGTTATTTTCCCAACAGGGCATGTTGACTTTGAAGCAGGATGGTATTATTAAGGCCCTTGAGGGCCGTACCACCATCGAAGAAGTTTTGGCCGTCACCAAAGAATAGTCTTTTTTGGTTTTGAGTTTTAATTTTTAACTTTAAAATTAATCAATATGTCTGTCCAAAGCAATATTTTACTCAATAAAATAATCACCCGAGTTGTTAAAATGGGAGCCTCATGTTTACATCTTGATGTTGGTTCCAAGCCGGTCATTAGAGTTGATCAAAAACTTTCTCCCATGGAAGAAGAAAGCGTTATTACTCGAGAGTTTTTGGAAGACGTTATGTTGATGCTCCTTTCCAAAGAAGAGCAGCAGGTGTTCGCCAAAGAAAAATCGCTCGTTGTCACCCACACCTTTGAAGGCGACATTCGCTTTAAAGTTCATTTTTCCTTTCAACGCCAGACCCCTTCTTTGCTTTTTACTTATATTTCCAATGTTATTGGTGATCCGGAAACACTCGGTCTTTCACGGGAATTTATTGATCTGATGAACCGTAAAAATGGCTTGATCATTGTCGCTGGTTACCATGGTTCTGGCCGAACATCAACCGTTTTTTCTCTCCTGAATTATCTCAATAAGACCTCCTCAAAATATATCCTAACACTCGAGCGCCCCATTGAATGCGTACTCACCTCCAAAAAAAGCATTATTGAGCAACGGGAGATTGGTCGCGACAGCGACAGTTTCTTATCTGCCCTGAAATTTTCCAAAGAAGGCGATGTGGATATCGTTGCCCTCTCTGAAGTTGAAAATATTGAAGTTCTCGAAAGCATTTTTGGTCTAATTGAGAGTGGTCGTTTAGTTATTGTTGTCACCGAAGCCGAGTCGGTCTCTGACGCTCTGGCAAAACTGGTTAAGTTAGCCCCGGAAAAAGACAGCGGGAAAATAAAAGATACCTTGGCCAATGTGCTCTTAGGCGCCGTTGTTCAACAACTTCTACCGCGCCGGGGTGGGGGAGAGGTTACAGTTATGGAAATATTAATTTCCAATTCCGCTGCCAAGGTTTTGATTAAAGAAGGACGCTTTGCTCAGATTACCAGCATTATCCAAACTTCGCGTGACGAAGGTATGCGCAGTCTTGACCAGGCCCTTTTGGAACTGGTGAAAACCGGTGAGGTAGATTATCGCGATGCCCTGGAAATTGCCATCAACAAAACTGACTTTCAGGTAGTCGCTCAAAAATTTGACATTACCAATTAATTTTAATTATTACCGCCATTTGATTTATGATGTTTCAATATCGGGGAAAAAATAAGAACGGGGAAGATGTCGAAGGTTTTATTGAGGCTTCAAACAAAAGCGATGCCGTTGCCACCCTGAGCGAACAGGGCGTGGCTATTCTTTTTCTTGAAGCCCAAGAGCACAAAAAAGCTTTTGAGATTAATTTGCCTTTTTTGAATCGTGTTAAAACCAAGGATTTGGTTTTATTTTCCCGTCAGCTGGCCGTGATGACTACGGCCACCTTGCCCATTGTTCAGTCCCTGCGTATTTTAATTGAGCAGACAGACAACGAAAACCTTAAATCTGTAATTTCCGAGATTGGCGACGACGTGGAAGGCGGAGAGCGTCTCTCCAATGCCCTGGAGCGTCATAGTAAGATATTTAGTCCTTTCTTTGTCGCCATGGTTCGTTCCGGTGAAACTTCCGGCAGTATTGACCGGGTCCTCAACTACTTGGCCGATGAACAGGAAAAAGATTACGCTCTGGTCAGCAAAATCAAAGGAGCCATGATTTATCCAGCCTTTATTTTAGCCGCTCTTGGCGGTGTCGGCGTGGTTATGATGGTTTATGTCGTCCCGAAAATTACCTCTATTTTGGTCGAAACTGGTGGTGAATTACCTTTTGCCACCAGGGCCCTTATTGGTACTAGCAATTTCCTTGTCACCTGGTGGTGGGCAATCCTAATTTTTATTTTTGGACTGTTTTTTGGTTTTAAATATATTCTTCGTCAAGAAGAGCCGCGTAAATTTTGGGATCGTCTCAAACTCAAACTCCCAGTCTTTGGTAGCCTTTTCCAGCGCATCTATATCGTTCGCTTCACTCGGAGCATGGGCACCTTGGTTGAGGGTGGCGTCCCTATTACTATCTCTCTCAATATTGTCAGTGATATTGTCGGCAATGCCTACTACAAAGACCTTATTGACCGCACGGCTCGCGATGTCCAAGATGGCAATCCAATTGCCACCCTTTTTCTCAAGTCCAAGGAAATACCACCTATGATCGCTCATATGCTGTCTGTTGGTGAAAAAACTGGTCGGATCAGCGATGTTTTAAATAAAATGACGGACTTTTATTCACGGGAAATAGAAGGCCTCGTCGCCAACCTTATCAGCCTTATTGAACCAATGATCATGGTTATTATGGGCGTGGGCGTCGGCATTATGGTGGCCGCGGTTATGATGCCGATGTACAATATGTCGTCCTCATTCTAGAGGCTAGAAATCAGAAACCAGAAATTAGAAATCAGGGTTAAGAAAAAATTAACAAAAATATGGCGGCCATTCCCTTAAACAAACTTAAAACTTATCAATTAAGCCGGGAATATGGCCAAGAGTGTTGGGAAATTTATGAACATTTAACCTGGGAGATTATTAAAGTGATGGGGGCCAAATGATCAGAAGTGTTGATTCTGTCGGTGCTAAT
>JAAZMX010000053.1 GCA_012798565.1 Candidatus Kuenenbacteria bacterium | reverse complement strand
TTAATCTATTTAACCAAAAATTAACAGAATGGTTAATTCATTACAATTTTGAACGACCACACCAAACTTTAGATTATCTGCCACCGATTAACTTTAGCTTTAGATATCACCATGTGTTACCTATGTACCCGTCTAGTACATATTCTTGACAAAAAGTAAAAATTGACATATAAACCCTAGGCGGCCAAGGTGGTCGTTCAAAAAATAGGGAGAAAAAATTGAAAAAAATTTACTTGCTTATTTTATTAGTGATCTTTCTATTGGGTGGATGTGAAAATCCACCCCAGAAAGATCCACCGGGGGCCAGGCTGGGCCTCAGCTGAAGTTTGTACGTTGGTCTAAGCCAGCCCAAGGTCGGCTCGGAAGGCCTGCAATCTGTTTTTGCGGGTCTTTTTTATTTATAAAAAAAAGACGCAACCTTTACAACAGCCGCGTCTAATGCCCGTTAGCCAATATAAATTGATGGACAAATCCCCCGTGACTCATACCACATGGGGTCTACCGATCTATGCGACTTTGATTGACAAGCCGGGCACAATACGATCTTGGTAGTGGCCGTCTTAAGTCGCCGACTAGTTAAAGAATGGGGGCTAATGTGATGATAGCCCCAATCTCCGCAATGGGGATCATCCAATGCCCGAGTTCGTCCACACTGCTGACATCTCTCTATCGTCAACTTTTTTTCCTTTCGTTTTTTGTTTTGGTTGTTTTTCTTTTTTTGGTATTTAGAAATATACACGATCAATCAAAATTTGTCAAAGGTGGCCAGTCAAGGTAAAATTAATAAAGATAAGAAATCTGTCCCGCTTGCCTCGCCATAACACTAGCGGATGCGGGATTACTGTTTATCTTGCTTACCTTGCTTACTGCTTATTTATGAAAATAGAGTTTTTTGGCGCCTGCCAGACAGTCACCGGCTCGCAACATATTATCACAATCAATGGGAAAAAACTCCTACTAGATTGCGGCTTTTGGCAAGGTAGAAGAAAAGACATGGAAACCCTCAACCGTGAATTCCCTTTTGACCCCAAAAGTATTGATGCCATGATTTTGAGCCACGCCCACATTGACCACTCGGGCAATATTCCCAATCTGGTCAAACAAGGTTTCCGGGGAAAAATATACTGTACCAAAGCCACGGCCCAGATCACCGAGCTGATGCTCGAGGACAGCGCCCGAGTGCAGGTTTATGACGTGGGATATTTAAATAAAAAACTGCCCCTGGGAGCGGAGCCGCTCCAGCCGATTTACACTCCAGAAGATGTGGCCCCAGCCATGAAAAATTTTGTTGGAGTGAATTATCATGAAGAATTCTCGCCTCTGCCTGGTGTGAAAGCCTATTTTCGCGATGCCGGTCATGTTCTCGGTTCGGCCTTAACGACTTTGGAGTTAGTAGAAAAAGGCACGGTTACTCGGCTGGGCTTTACTGGCGATTTGGGTCGTAAATTTCTACCAATTCTCCGTGACCCGGAACAAATCAAAGCCGTGGATTATCTGATTTCCGAAAGTACTTATGGCGACCGGCTACATGACACTTTGGCCACTTCCTATATTGATCTAGCCAAAGCGATCAATGATACTTATGCCCGAGGCGGTAAGGTGATCATCCCATCCTTTGCCCTAGAACGAGCCCAAGAACTACTCTATATTATTCATGAATTGATCAACCAAAAAGCCATCCCGCCACTGTTTGTCTATCTGGATAGTCCTCTGGCCCAACGGATAAGTGAGGCCTTCTCAGATTATCCGGATCTGTTGGATGAAGAAACGCAAAAAACTTTTTTGGAACAGGACAAGGATCCCTTTATCTTTACTACCCTGCGTTTTGTGGAAACGCCGGAGGAGTCCAAAAAATTAAATAATATCAAACAACCGTGCGTCATTATTTCCGCCTCCGGTATGTGCGAATTCGGCCGTGTCCGCCACCATCTGAAAAACAGTATCGCCGATAAAAAAAATACCGTGGTAATTGTCGGTTTTATGGCGGAAAATACTTTGGGCCGCCGGCTCTTGGAAGGCGCAAAGGAGGTGAATATTTTGAATGAAAAATTGCCAGTCAGAGCCAAGATCGTGGTTTTGAATTCACTCTCGGCGCATGCTGACCAAAATGATTTGGTAAAATTTATTATTGGCGCTGGCAAATTGAAAAAACTATTTTTGGTTCATGGCGAGGAGAACGCGATGGCGGTTTTGACCGACAAACTGGCCGACGCGCCGATTGGCGAGATCGTCCGGCCGGGGAAAGGCGATAGCATAAAACTTTAGTTCTCAATTTACAATTTTCAATTTTCAAACAATTTAACAATGAAACAATTGAACAATTTATATATCAAATAATTCCTAGCGCTAGTTACTAATTACGAGTTACTAGTTACTTTAATATAAAATGTCCACTTACATCTTCTACTACCTCCTCGCTATCAATCTCCTCACCTTCCTGATTTTTGTTTGGGATAAACAGCGGGCGATTTATAATCAACGCCGCGTGCCGGAGAAAATTTTGTGGCTCATGGCTCTTGCCGGCGGGTCAATCGGTGCGATTGTGGCGATGGAGCTGGCAAAACATAAGCGGCGCAAGGCTAGTTTTATCTTGGTTTTGGCTCTGATTATGTTAATTCAGGTGGCGCTAATTTATTTTTATCTAAAACAATTCGGTCAAAATTAGAGATCAAAAAAGCCCTCGCGCGAGGGCTTTTGTTTTTTAAACATAAACTTCAATAGTGCGGTGGCCAAGGTCTTGATATTGAACCCGTAAAAATTCGGCAAGGTCTTTTTTGAGCCGACTGATTTGCGAGTCAAAGGGTTTTCCGGCGGCAGCCTCTTGCGTTAAAACGTTGTTGACAAGATTGCCTGCACGATTATTTAAAAGATCAATAGCCTTGATGGCATCGACAATCAAAGACTGGCCATCAAGCTCCACTTTGATGCCGGATAATATATCTTCTTGCCGCAATCCGTATTTAGCCCGGGCTTCAGCTGGCGTATTGAGAATAGCTGGATAATAAGCCGGTTTGACAATATCCATTTTGTTATTAATTTCGGAAGCAGTTAAAAAATCATAAGTCGCTTGCCTAATAGACTCAATCGTTTCTGCTTCACGGCTATTTTCTGCTGTCTTTGGCTCTTTTTGGCTGGTTTCTGCCTCGCCAACGCCGGCAAATCGGCCCATAAATTCCGGTTGCGTGCCCATATTTTTAAATTTAGCGGCTAATAGTCTAAAACATTATACACCAAAGTAAGATTTTTGCCTAGATCATATAAACCTGGTAAAATTAATCCAGATTAACTTCTATTATATGTCCAATCTCAACCAAACAATCAAGGATATCAAAAGCATCAAAATCCAGGGCGCCAGTAATATTTGCCGGGCCAGCATTGCCGCCTGGCAAAATTATCTCACCGGCTGGCAAGTCAGACTGGTCAATAGCTATTTGAATGAAGCCAAAAGAATTGGCAACCTTTTGGCCAAAGCCCGGCCGAATGAACCCCTGACTATCAATGCTTTTAAATACTTAACCCAAAGACTGGATGCCACTCGGCGCCTGAAAAATCCCCGCCTTGACGTGCCGGGTTTAAAAAAATTGACCAAACAATATGTCGCCGATTTGAATATCCTGCTTCACGAAAATGGCCAACGTATTGCCTTTTATGGTGCCAAAAATATCAAAAATAAAACCGCCATCTTCACTCATTGCCACTCAAAAACCGTTATTAATATCTTGGCCAAAGCCAAAGCGAATAAAAAAAAAATTCACGTCTACCACGACGAAACTCGGCCGCTCCTTCAGGGCCGGCTGACTGCCGAAGATCTGAATAAATTAAATATTGACAATACTCTAGTAGTTGACTCTGCCGCTGCTTTTTTGGTCTCCAATTTCTCCGGCGACCAAATAAAAATAGACGCGGTAATCATCGGCTTCGATGTTATTTTGCCAGACAACTCTGCTTTAAATAAAATTGGTAGCTTTAGCATTGCGCTTGCCGCCTACACCTCCAAAATTCCTGTCTATCTGGCTGGTTCCCTTCTCAAAAAAACCACTCAAAAAATGGAAATTGAACTGCGCTCCAAAAAAGAAATTTGGTCAGCCGCGCCCAAGGGCATCGAAATTATCAATTACGCCTTTGATCGTATACCCGCACAGTTGATCACCGGCTACATTACGGAGTTTGGCATTATCAAACCGAGCGAGGTAGACAAGTATGTGAAGAAGTATTATCCGTGGGTGTTAAAAAGTTAAAAGGCAAAAATCAAAATTTTGGTATCCCCTTCGGGGATTGATTATTTTTAATTTTGTATTATCATTTTTATTTTTTATTTTTAATATTTATGAAATCCCCCTACATCCGTCCGGGGTACAAACCGAATTATCAAAAAGAAGTAATCGCGACTTATCGTCTAGAAAGCCCCCTGCCCTTAGCCGAAGCCGCCACACATATTGCCGCTGAGTCATCGATCGGCACCTGGACCAAACTCAAAACACTCAAAGATAAAACGCTGGCCAGATTGGGACCGAAAATTTTCTATTTGGATAATAAAAAGAAGCTGGTCAAAATCGCCTATCCCCTGCCCTTGTTTGAGCTGGGTAATATTACCCAGATCCTTTCCGCCCTGGCCGGTAATGTTTTCAGTATGAAGGTGGTGACAAATCTGCGCTTGATTGATATTCAATTGCCCAAAAAATATCTGGATTCTTTTTCTGGCCCGGCCTTTGGTATCGAAGGCGTGAGAAAATATCTGAAAATTTATAACCGGCCAATTATCGGCTCGATTATCAAACCAAAAGTTGGGCTATCAGCCAAAGAGCAAGCCGAACTCGCTTATGATATTTGGAAAAACGGTGTCGATTTGGTCAAAGATGATGAGAATCTAACAGATATGGAATTCAATAAATTTGAAGATCGGGTGCGCGAGGTGATGAAGTTCAAAAAGCAAGTAGAAAAAGAAACTGGGGAAAAGAAAGTCTACGTCTTTAATGTGACCGGACCGGCTGACATGATGCTCCGGCGAGCCAAGCTAGTCAAAAAACATGGCGGTAAAGTCGTCATGATTGATCTCGTGGTCGCTGGTTTGGATAATATCCAATTTTTGAGGCAACAAAATCTGGGACTGATTCTCCATGGGCATCGAGCCGGACATTCTATGTTCACCAAAAATCCGCGTCATGGCCTGAACATGTTTCTTTTGGCCAAGCTGGCTAGACTAGTCGGTATTGATCAACTCCATACTGGCACGGTAGTGGGCAAAATGGAAGGCACGGCTAAAGAAGTGACGGCAATTAACCAAGAAATGGAAGAAGATTGGTTTGGAGTCAATAAAGAAATGAGCGACTGGTCAGAGATCAAACCGGTCTTACCGATCGCTTCGGGCGGACTGCATCCGGGCTTGGTGGAAAAATTGGTCAAGATTCTCGGCACGGATCTCGTCATCAATTTTGGTGGCGGACTACACGGCCACCCAGACGGTTCGATCGCCGGGGCAAGAGCTTGCCGCCAAGCAGTCGACGCGGTCATGAAAAAAATTGCCGCCAGAAAATACGCCGAGACTCACCCGGAGTTGAAAAGAGCGCTGGAATATTGGAAATAACATAAAAAACAAAAAATCCAACCGAAAGGGTGGAGTTTTTGTTTAAAGTTATAATTTAGCCGGCGGTAAATCTATGGTAATAACAAAACAGCAGCCGCGATCACGGTAGTCCAAAGACCATTTTTATCACCTTCAAAAGACTGGCAAACATTCATTGTTTTGAAAATATTGCCACTTGCTTTATAAATCTGTTCCCGTTCTTTCCAGGCTGTTTCTGGATCAAACTCAACGCCAAGGGTAGTGGCCAGCATGGTCGCGGCTAAATCTTCCGCGTAGTCTCCGGCCTTTTGAGCAGTTTCTCCAAAAGAATGATGTTCGGAAAGATAACCATACTGGTTAGCTTTATCGGTAGGCACAGCCACGCCGATCGCTGCTGAAACCAAACGATTTGGTTCATTCGTTTCCACTCTAGCCATAACACAAAAGGTAATTTGTCCTGGCTTGAGCATCTTTAATCCTTGGTTGCGCTTGATAATTTTGCATTTGGGAGGCAAGATACTGCTGACATAGACCAGATTACATTTTTCAATACCAGCATCACGAAGCGCGGCTTCAAAGGAGGCTAGGCGATCTTTGTGCACGCCAACCCCTTTGGTAAAAAACATTTTGGTCGGGACAAACATAGGACAAAAACGTTAGTTGATTTTAAACTTGAATTAAGTTAAAAAAATAATAAGATAATTATAAGATGTTCGTTTTGATGTGTCAATTGGTTTTTCGCTAAGGTGGTTTGATTTTTGAGACAGCTTAAGATAAGATAAAGATAGAATGATAAATATCTTTTATGGCTAATTTTCTTTTCTCCACTCATAGTAACGAAGAATTGGCTGGAGAAATATTACGGAATCAATCCCGCGGTCGCGGGACAAGGCTCAAAAAGGGTAAGTGTATTATTTCCCATTACAAAGATGGGGAGATTTTGGTGCACATTGATGAGAAGGTAAAAGGCAAAAAAGTCTATGTACTAGGTTCGACTTTCCCGCCAGCGGAGAATATGCTGGAATTGATAATTTTGATTAACGCGCTCAAGGCCAATGGCGCTGGCAAAATAATCGCGCTCATCCCCTACTTTGGCTATGGCAAACAGGACAGGATAAAATATTCCGGTGACGCAATGAGCGCCAAATTAATGGTCAGAATCATTGAAGACGCTGGCGCGAGCGAAATTGTCGCTCTGGATCTACATAGCCAACAAGTGGCCGAATATTTCCGGGTGCCAATTACGGAGCTTCAAGCGCGGGCAATTTTGGCTGAAGCGATCAAAAAATTAAAATTGAAAAATCTAGTGGTCTTGGCGCCGGACTTGGGCGCGGATGAGCGGAGCAAAAAATTTGCGGATGAACTTGGCATAAAAAATCTGGCCAATGTAGAAAAGCACCGACCAAAAGTGGATGAAGCAAAAATAACCAAATTCACCGGCGAAGTAAAAAACAAAAATGTAGTCATTGTGGATGATTTGAGCCAAACTGGCGGGACCTTGATTGCAGTGGCCAAATTTTTGAAAGCCAAAGGCGCCAAGGATATTTATGTAGCTTTAACCCATTTGGTAGCGACCGGGCCAGTGGTGGCCAACCTGCGACAAGAAAAGAATATTAAAAAAATATTTACCACCAACTCCATCGTGCGAGCAAGCGACTTTAAAAAGGATAAAAAATTTGTGGTGCTGTCGGTAGCGGAGTTGTTTGGGAAAAGTATTAATTAAACAAAAAATATGAGCGAACGAGAATCACATGAGGAACTGCCTAAAAAGATTGAGGTAGAAAAAATACCACACTATATCATTATGATAACAAGGCATGCCGAACGCTTGCCATCCGGTGAATTAAGCCCGGAAGGTATTGCTCACGCACAAGCCAGGGGTGAGAATTTGAAAGGGGTTGAAGTCTTAAAATCATACGCTAGTGACCACCCAAGCGGGAGAGCATATGAAACAGCAGAAAATATAGGCGGGATAGCTGACATCATATCACCACAAACTCAAGAATGCTATAGAACAAGACGAGTAAAGGATGTTCAATACAATGTCATTGACCCGGCCATTTTAAAAGAGGTCAAATTATTAATTGAGGAAGCAACCTTAAAAGAAATTTATAGCGAACACCCAAAATTGGCACAATTAATAGAATCTGCGCTTAGTGAAGACGCTAGTGGCTCTTTAATGAAGACCAATTCTCAAGGAGAGCAAATGGTAGATATTGAAAAACTCCCGAAAGACATCCAAAGGCAGGTCGCCCCTTTTCGGCAAAAAAATCAGAAAGTTGGTTTTGAAAAAATGCTTGCTAGCCCAGAGGCTGTGAAAAATATGGCTATAGGGTTGTCTCATCAGCTGGTCGGCAAAGGGAAAATATTAGCACGATATTCGCAAGCTAGGGAAGCTAAAAATAAATCACCCCAAAAAGATGTGGTGATTAATATCAATACCCATGGATTATTTACCGAGTCACTCCTAAAAAATGCCGGTATATTTGTAAAACCAACCGGCGAGGAGATCCACGGCCTTGATAATATAGATACTGACGAATTGGGCGGTTATATCCAGCCGGGTGAATCAATCTATCTAGACATCGGGGCTAGCCCTAATAATATTCCTGAGCGGATACCAGTAATGTTTGGGAACGAAAGGAAAGTAAGGGGCGAGGTGTATCTAGATCGTTCAAAATTAGAACAACTTGATCAAGAGTATGGCGCTAATAAAAAAGTAGAGTGAAAATAAAAAACATTATGGCTAAAATTTCGAAAGAAAATAAAATAATAATCAATAACACAATTAATGCTGAGTGGTTCTTCTTAACCAAGCGACCGGATATACCTCCACTACCGGTTTGGTATAAGATGAAACTTAGCGCCTTGAGTAAAGAGAATAAAAAAATTTATGGCGTGGGCATTCCGTGGGCGTGTTTTTGGTATGAAAATACTACGGAACTCTATCTTCATGACAAGGAATATCGTTTGGCTATCAAGAGAGCCACAAAAATGCTTTATTCAGAACAAGACTTTAGAAAGCATTTGTTAAAGTTAAAACGGGCATGTCGTAACGCGAGAAAGGCAGCAGAAATACTTGATACTAAAAACTTGAGGAATTTTAACAATAAGCAACTTCTTAAAATATACACATCGGCCGTTGATAAATATGTTTTATCTTATGTTTATGGATTTATAACTTGGTGCACGCCAGTATTGCAGCACGACGCAAAGTCAATTATTGGTCACTATGAGGGTAAACTAAAAAAAATAAATACTTCTCCTGATCAGGCACTGGGTATTCTCATTGTTCCTGATGACCTCACTATTTATCAAGAAAAAGAAGAGGCACTAACTAAATTGTCAAAAAAATACAAGCATGTCTTGAATAGATATAAAAGCGAAGGTTTCGTATCAGCCAATTATCCTAAATTATACAAAGAAATAGAAAGATTTATTAATAAATATTGTTGGGTGGGTTTTAATTATATCGGGCCGAAGCTGGATTATAAAGTGGTAGTGAATGAATTACTACAAGCACGAGATAAAATCCGATCCGAGCAACCAACAAAAGATGACATTCATAAAGCCTGTAAATTTAACGATAAAGAAAAACACATTTTTTATGCGTTGAGAATGATCTCTTATACCAAAGATCTTAGAAACGTGACGGATGATTATGTTAATTATTGCTTTGGTAATTTTTATAATGAGGTGTCAAAACGAGTGGGGCTAACAAAAAAAGAGATTCATTTTTTATGGGATGATGAACTAAATGAATTAATAAAGGGCGAAAATAGAATAACATCAAAATATATTCAAAATAAACGGAAATTTTGTGCGGCCATTGCCGCCCCCAAATCAGTAGGCTTGAAACAATATTATATAGGAGTGGAGGCACGTGATTATAGAGAGCGGGTATTTAAAAATAGTAACCAATTAAGTAACAATTCATCTCAAAGTGCTATCAAAGGCACTATTGCATCAACTGGGGTAACAACTGGAAGAGTAAAAATTATACATTCTGCCAGCGAGGTTGGAAAAGTAAAAAAAGGTGATATTTTAGTCGTGGGTATGACCAGCCCAAAGTATATGTCGGCCATTCTGAATGCGGGTGCGATAATTACTGATGACGGAGGATTAACCTGCCACGCGGCAATTATCACCAGGGAGTTGAGAAAACCATGCATTATCGGGACTAAAATAGCGACTAGCATTTTAAAAGATGGCGATTTGGTGGAAGTGGATGCAAATAAGGGAATAATAAAAATATTAAAAAGGAAAAAAATAAATTAACTACTAAAAATAATTTTTAATAAATACTAAATACTTTATACATTATACATTATACTTAATACACAACTTATGCGTCTTTTCTACAAATGCAAAAAACTGGATATTGCCTCCGGCGGCGACCCCATTGTAGTCCTCCGCGAACAGGAAGCAGAAAACCAGGGCATCCGGCCCGGTGACCGAGTAATTTTAAAATGGAGCAAAAACAAATCCGTCATCGCTTCTGTCAGTGTTTCCGATAACAAGGTAGATTTTGGTGAAGTCGGACTCTTCGAAGAAATCTGGAAAAAAAATCAAATTGACGCCGAGGATATCGTGGAAATAATGTTTTACTCCCGGCCAGAGTCAGTCAAAGCAATCAGCAAAAAAATACTCGGCAAACAACTGAATTATGAAGAAATTTATTCCATTATTTGTGACATCTCTTCTGGCAAGCTGGGCGCGATTGAGACGACCTATTATGTTGCTTCCAGTTTTATCAAACCCTACACCCTGGATGAATTGTATTATGTGACCAAAGCCATGGCCGAGTGTGGCGAGAAACTAAATCTGAAAGAACGCGTCGTCGACAAACACTCCATCGGCGGCATACCCGGCAATAGAACCACGATGATTGTTGTGCCCATCATCGCCTCGCTCGGACTCCCTATTCCCAAAACTTCCTCTCGCGCTATCACCTCTCCCTCTGGCACTGCTGATACTATGGAAGTTCTCGCTCCGGTAGAATTATCTATGGAAAAAATTAAGAAAGTCATCGCCCAAACAGGCGCCTGCATGGTCTGGGGCGGTGCCATCAACATGGCCCCGGCTGATGATATTATTATCAAAGTTTCTAAGCCGCTATCACTCGAGCCGTATGATAAAATGATTATTTCCATTCTCGCCAAAAAAGTCGCCATGGGCGTTGATTATCTGGTCATCGATCTGCCTTATGGGCCGACCGCCAAAGTTCATAGCAAAAAAACCGCCAAGCTTATTGCCAAAAAATTCGTCGCTGTGGGCAAAAGATTTAATATCAAAATAGCCGTGGAAATGTTGGAAGCTCAAGAGCCGATTGGCGCCGGTATCGGACCCGCCCTAGAAGCGCGCGATGTGCTCCGTGTTCTTCAACAGCACAAACGCCGACCGATGGATCTGGAGAAAAAAAGTATTTATTTGGCTGGGAAACTATTGGAGTTAAAAGGCTTCTGCCCCAAAGGCCAGGGAGAAAAAATCGCCGGCCAACAATTAAAAAGTCTGGCCGCCTGGGAAAAAATGCGAGCGATCATCAAAGCCCAGGGTGGTAACTCCAAAATCAAAGCCGATGAGGTGGCTCTTGGCGCCCTAAACTATGAGCTGCACGCCAAAAAATCTGGCCGAATAGTCGCCATTGACAATAAAGCTATTGAGGAAGTCTGTGTCAATCTCGGCGCGCCGAGAGAAAAGCTAGCCGGTATCCACATGCATTGCCGGCTTGGAGATCGGGTTGCCAAAGGACAGAAGCTCTATACCCTCTATGCCCAAAATGACAGCCGTCTTGAGCTTGGTCTCATCGCCGCCAGAAATAATGCCGTGGTCAAAATAAAATAAATATTAGCTCTTAAAATATTGAATATTTAAAAAGACGCCCATCGGCGCCTTTTTAAATATCAAATAAAAAAACCCGGCATGACTTCTGTCAATAACCATTCTCAATATTACCAGCTTCGAAAATAAAAACAGGCGCCTACCACGCCCGCAAAAAACAGTAAAGTGAAAACTACCCGAAAAAAACTCCACGCATCTTGATCAGTTTTTAACTCCGCCTTATAACCCAGAAACCCATTGGTGTGCTCATCATAAAATTCTTTTGGCCGTGGCAACATCAACTTGGTTTTGAATATCCCAAACAAGCAAAAAATAAAGTATCCGCCCAATAAAATTGTAATAATAATTTTCGTCATGGCCATAAAAATTTACTTGCTTGACCAGCTGTCTTTATTTTCCCACTTTCTTAAAATTTTGGCAAATTTCCCCACAAATTTGATATTTGCTGCAGAAGATGAGATACATAGGTAACACCCATAAATTGCCCAAAGTAAAAGTTTTGGGTAAAATCAAAGGTTAATTCTAATGTATTTTATCTTATGAGAAATTACCAGGAACGCGGTTTAATATGTCTTGATCTTTGGC
>JAAZMX010000052.1 GCA_012798565.1 Candidatus Kuenenbacteria bacterium | reverse complement strand
CTGCCCTTTGATTCGATGGGTAAATACTTGTCAGGATAAAACAAAGTTTGCGATATTAGAATGTTGATTGGTAGTCCCTAGGGGAATCGAACCCCTGTTTTCAGGATGAAAACCTGATGTCCTAACCGTTAGACGAAGGGACCAAAAAAGGTAAAAGGCAAAAATCAAAAGTCAAAATTATGGAATTTATTTATTTAAAAAATACCCTAACTTTATGGGTGAATACAGAAATATAGTATCATTATCTGGACATTTTGGCAAGGTTGGTTAATAATAGGTAAAAGGGGTTAATATTTTTAAATATGAGAATTTTGGGAATAGAAACATCTTGTGATGAAACCGCGGCGGTTATTTTGGAAATTCAGAATGGCAGGTTTAGGATAGTTTCAAGTGTGGTTGCTTCGTCGGTAGAACTGCAGGCAAAATATGGCGGAATCGTGCCAGAGGTGGCGGCCAGAAAACAAATTGAGTTTATAATGCCAGTTTTGGAACAGGTTTTAAATAAGGCAAAGGGCAAAAGGCCACCGCAGATGCGGGGTAGGCAAAAGGCAAAATTAGTTGATTGTGTTGCAGTGACGCATGGGCCGGGTTTAATTACTTCATTGCGAGTGGGAGTGGAGACGGCTAGAACCTTGAGCTATATTTGGAAGAAGCCATTAATTGGAGTGAATCATTTGGAAGGACACATTTATTCTTCCTTGCTTTCCGCAAAGAAGAATAATTTTCAAATCCCAATTTCCAATTTCCAAAAAAATCCAAAATTCAAAATTCCCGCTTACGCCAAGGCTTCAGCGGGCAGGCAAAATTCAATTTTTCAGAAGTTGCCGAGGTTAACATTTCCGGCGATGGCGTTGGTGGTCTCCGGCGGGCATACGGAGTTGGTTTTAATGAGAGATTATGGCAAGTATAAGATAATTGGTCAAACCTTGGATGATGCGGTGGGCGAGGCTTTTGATAAAGTAGCAAAGATTTTGGATTTGGGTTATCCGGGCGGACCAATAATCGCTCGATTGGCAACACAAGGCGATAAGAATAATTTTGAATTACCCAGGCCGATGATCAAGAGCGGTGATTATAATTTTTCATTTGCCGGGTTGAAGACGGCGGTGTTATATAAAGTCAAAAGTAAAAAATCCCTCCAGCTCGATGGGCCGGTAAAAGGTAAAAGCATGGAAGTAAATAATTTGTGCGCGAGTTTTCAGGAAGCTTGCGTGGATGTTTTGGTGGATAAAACGATTAAAGCTGCGGAGAAGTATAAGGTTAAGACTATACTTTTGGGCGGAGGAGTGGCGGCGAATGAAAGCTTGAGAGAGAAACTGAGAACGGAAGTTAATAAAGTTAATTTAGTTAAAAAAGTTGATAAAGGGAAAAAAATAATTGAGTTGTTGATGCCGGAATTAGAGTTTACCGGAGATAACGCAGCAATGATCGCTTTGGCCGGATATCTTCAAGTCACGAAAGCACAAAATCACGAAAGCACAAAATCACAAAAACCAGAAGAGAAAAATAAACTATTAAACAATTGGAAAAGAATAAAAGTGGATCCAAATTTGAGACTGAAATAAGACATCAAAAAAGACGGCGTACAAAGCGCTGTCTTTTTGGTAGGAGAAATTATATTTTGTCTCTTAGCTTGAGATCGTAGATGATCGATTCAAGTTTGCGAAGATTAGTACTAATAGTTTCAAGCTTTGCTCTGGTGGCACTATTTCTGGTAATGCTTAGAGGAATAATCAAGCCATGAATGCCAGCCACGTAGTCGTGGATGGCTTCAACTTGTTTTTCATTTTGGTGGGCGAGACGGACGAGCTCACCGGTCAAATCTGAGAGGCCACCGAGGTAGGTATCGGGGGTGACTTTGAGAGAGTTGGCGGTGGGCAGGGGTTTGTTTTTTATATAATTATATAAAAGAATAGCCTCAACATATTCTTCAAAACCAATGCCAATGGCCGGGTTGGCGTAAAGGTAGGGGTAACGACGGAGCTTGGCTTGAAGCAAAGCGAAGAGGCGATGCATTTCGGGTAAATTTTTTGCGACCGCCGCAGTGTGATCTTTGATCAAAAAACTAATAGTGCTTTTGGAAAGAATGCGCAGGCGATCAGAAAGATCCATACAGGCGCTGCGTTCACGGTTGTGCTCATTGTAGAGTTTGTAAGGGATTTGGGGAAGTTTGGGCATAAAATAAAAGGCAAAAATCAAATCTCAAAATGTAAAATTTTGGTATCCCGCTGATGCGGGATGGATTTATTACAAAAATAATGGTGGGCATGCTGGGATTTGAACCCAGGACCCCCACTTTATAAGAGTGGTGCTCTAACCAGCTGAGCTACATGCCCGTGGGTCTTTGGATTTTCACATTTATAACTGGTGGGTCCGAGAGGAGTTGAACCTTTGACCTCTTGCGCCCGCCTGCCATAGCCATGGGTGTACGTGGACTCGAACCACGGACCTTTTGCGTGTCATGCAAATGCTCTAACCAACTGAGCTATACACCCAAGGTCATGGCAGGTAGTTTATTGTTTTTTTATGGTGCTTGTCTAGAACAGACAATTAATTAGTAATGTTTTTTGATAATTTTTTTAATAACCTTGGCCAAATTATCATCTTTCCGGTGGTTAAATCTAAATTCCATTTCTTTTAAGTATAAATAAAAGCGTTTTCTATCG
>JAAZMX010000051.1 GCA_012798565.1 Candidatus Kuenenbacteria bacterium | reverse complement strand
GTTTTGATAGCTGGCACTTCAAGGACAAACAACTCTACTATTTTACTTGTTTGTCTATTGGTTAATTTGCTATTTAGTATTAACTTGCTTGTCATGTTTTAAGCATAAATGTTTATGCTGTTCTAGACAAGCTCCTAATATTTTGTGTTTTTTCTTTTCCCCCGACTTATGCTCCGGGCTGCCGTTGCTCGCGTTCAAACTCGTCCTTGGCTTCCTGTATTTCCAAAAGTTGACGCGGATCAGTCGTAATAATCTGATCTTCGGCATAAGAAGCTACTACCTTGATGGCTACGTGCTTTGAGCCGGCAAAAAATATGCCTTCACCCACGCCCGACTCCAAAAGCAAATATCTCTCTCCTTGGGTTAACATAAAAGTTTCCGTCACTGAGTCAATCGCCGCCGTTGACTGACGCAATAAAAGTTGCATGGCTGAATTGGTGACGATCGCTTTGCCATAAGGCGAGCCAAGAAAATCACTTACATCTTGAGTGATAGTAGTCAATCCCAAATAATATTTACGACAACGCTTGGCTAAGGCATGGATAAATTTGGCGCTATCTTCATATTGCAAGAGCCACCACGCTTCATCCACCACCAAAATCCTTTTTTTCATTTCGCTTCTGACTAGATTCCAAATATAGTTGACGATTGTGTAAATAGCAATCGGCCGGAGTTCATCCTCCAGGTCTCGTACCGAAAAAACCACCAACTGATTATTGACGTCAATGTTGGTCCGGCTGTCTATCAAGCCAGAAAAAGTGCCCTTGGTATACTTTTCTAGTCTTTTGGCCATGTCTGCGCCACCTTCGAATCCTTCCAAAATTCCTTGCAGATCAGACATGATTGGCGGTACCACCTGACTCAAATCAGACGCCGCCGTAATATCATTTTTGGCGTATGTTTCAATTAACGCCCGGTCCAAAATGGAATCTTCCTCGTGGCTCAATTCCCCAATCATCAATCTGACCAAACCCTTGAGAGTAATCACCGCTGAACGAATCAAATCTCCCACTTTGTTCTCTTCGTCGGTTTTCTTTGGCAAATCAAAAGGATTTATCTTGCTGTCAGAGTTTAGGGAAATATTGATATACACTCCGCCCACAGCCTCAGTCAAATATTTATATTCCCTTTCCGGATCAATGATAATCACGTCTGTTCCCTGCATCAGTGACCTTAAAATTTCCAATTTAATGGCGTAACTCTTGCCGGCCCCGGAGGTGGCAAAAACTACAAAATTGGCATTCTGCAAAGAAAATCTATCAAACAGAATCAAGCTATTGTTGTGCCGGTTAATGCCATACAAAATGCCGTCATCGCTGGTTAATTCAGAGGAGATAAAAGGAAAAGTTGAAGCAATCGGCGAAGTGTTTAAGTTGGCGTAAACCTGTATCCAATCTTTGGCCAAAGGCAAAGTGGAATTGAAACCTTGTTCCGTCTGCCAAGAAGAGCGCCTGGTATAAACCAATTTTGAACCAATATTTATTTCCAGCGTCTCCATCGCTTCTTCTAATTCTTTTTGCGAATCGGTATAAACAGTCACGTACAAGCCGAACTGAAAGAAGTGCTCTATCCCCTGGGTCAAATCGTCGCGCAATTTCTCGATATCCTGATAAGCCGTCTCTTGGAGCGGATCGCGCGGCGCGCCCTTTTCCCTATCGCCCATTATCTGCGCTCCGATATTGCCCAATTTCTTTTTAAGCTGTTTCAAAACAATGCCTGAGGGAATTGGAAAAAAGTACATCGCGATATCCATCGTCAGACTGGAATTGATCACCGGCTCAAACCAGCCCACGGAAATATAGCGCGGGTAAGTGGTGACGAAAATCGTCGCCAAATATTTGCTGTTCAGCTGCAAATATGACGAGTCCACCCTCATCGAAGAAGGGGCGATCAAATCGCGCAAACCCACAATCCCTTGACGGTAAACCCTTTCCGCTTCCAAAGCTTCTTTCTCCTGTTCTGTGCGAAACTCCTCATCGACCATCTCCTCTTTGGTCGCCTGGCCCTTCTCTTGTTTTTTGCTCATCTGTTTTTGTATTTCTTCTGGATTAAACATAAAAAATCAAATCGTAAATTTCAAAATCAAAAATTATTTTAAGCTTATTTATTCCGCTTGCAATTTGCCGACCTCTACCATCTTCTGCTGTCCGGAAATGTCCGGATTATAAGTGTTATAAAACAACTCAATCAAGCTCTGCGTGTCCAGCTGCTGACTATTGACCATCATACTGTTTAGCCCGCTCTGCACGGTCTCGATCCGTCGGTTCAGTTCCAGCTTATACTTTACAAACTTTTCATTTCTCATGCTGACGATCTGTACTGCTTTAAAAGAATTAAGCGTCTTAGCCACCAGCCCCTGCTTCTTAAATCCCTCTTGCGGATTGTAGGGCACCACTACGTAAAACTTCTTTGACATGATATCTCCGAGTTCCACCAATTCCTTGATATATTGGCTGTATTCCTTGATTTGTATTTTTAATAATTCATTCGTTTGCTCCTTTTCTTTCACTTTCAACTTCTCCAGATAACCGGCGATATCCAAGCGTCTTGACTGAATCACTATCTGCACAGGAAAACTCAATGAGTTGATAAATGAAATATAGCCCTGAATGATGGCATTCTGTTCCTCAGCTGACTTTAAATCAAAATTAATGGAAGCCACCAAAAGAATCGCCACCAGGGTATTATCCCTCATGATCACCACATCGTCGTGAATCTCGGCGATATCAATATAATTCTGCGTGGGTGTTTTCGGTTTAGCGTTTTTCATCATAATAATTTCTTTAAATTAGCTCCTTTTTATAGCCTGTTTCTATTTATTTCTAGTTTCTAATATCTAGTTTCTGTTTCTTTGTTTTTTATCCCTTATACCTTCCACCAGTGTCCACGATCAAAGCCAGCTCTGATAAATGGCTGGAAAGCATGGTCTTGCGACTAGGCGCCAAATCAGTCTGAACCCCCTGCCTCTTTTCCTTGTTTCTTTGGCTGATTATTTCCGCTGTTGACACCCTCTTGTACCACACCCGTGCTCGTGGCCGACGCAACATCTCGATCATGCTCTTCAAAAAATCATAAAAATTTCTGCCCTGAATTTTTATAAAACCGAAAACCACGATTGCCAAAATCACCACCATGGTCACCATCACGAAAGAAACAGTGTCCAGAAACTTCTGACAAAGAAAAACAATAACCCCGCCTATTATTATCATAATAAACTGCCTGGTGGTTATCGGCCCGATAATCCGATCCTCAACATCAATAAATTGTGGCGCGACAAATTGTTCCATAATATTTTTTATTAAACCTGTCCCGAGTGAAGCGAAGCCCGCTTCGACCGCGAAGCGAGGCGAGCGGAGCCGAGGGATCCCGCCTAAACCAACCTTCACTTAAACAAAAATTAGGGGAAAATAGATAAGGGGTTCACTCCGGATAAACTTCTATCTTTATTAATACGTCAATTTTCTGTTTAAATCCGCTATGGCGTTAAACTCCTCTGGCACCAAAAACGGTTTGCCCGCGCTCTTGCGGCTCAAAAATATCTGCTCTACGGTCTTCTTCTCGGCCATACTCTCAGCCCCCATAGACAGATATAACCGGCAAATCTCCGATTGCCGCCACGCCCTGACGCCCTCGTCTCTTTTTATCAATGATTCATCTTCCAATAAATTTATTTTTTCCCAAATCCGACCAGCCGCCTCCAGGGGGTTGGCTCCCAATTTTCTAAAATCATCCAAACTCAAATTCTTTATTTCTTCCACCGGCCCGGTAATCATATGCCGATAATGTTGTCCCCCTTTGTCTGTCTCGCCATATTTAGCCCCAAAATCTTCTTCCTTGGGGGGAATCTGCGCCGCCGCCACTGCTGCCCTACTTGCCGCCAACTCTTCTTTTACTGCTTCCGCCTTCACTTCTGTGGCTATTGTTATCTTCCCGGTCCGCACCGCTTCATCAACTTTTGGTCTCTGCTTTTCCACCAAAGTCAAAAGCAACTCTATTTCCTTTTTCCCCAAGGGCTTATTATGCATAACCAGAGGACTAGCCAAAGCTTCCTTAGTTTCTGATAAACTGCGGATATCCTTCAGTCTGGAAAATATTATTCTTCTCACTGGTTCGCTCTGCCCCGGCAAAGTGATAATTCCTGCTTCCTCCGCCACCCGAATAATACTCTCGACTGTTTTATCAATAAATTCTTTTATTCGCTTATTTTTTTCTTCCAAATCATCGTCGCGCAAGGCTCGGATGTCTTTTTCGTCATCAACGGTAAAATAAAATCCGGCCGTCGCCCGCTTTTCCGCCGGCGTTTCATTTTTTACTTCCGGCTCTGGCTGTTTGACCGTCAAAACTTCATTATGCTGCACCACCAAATCATCACTTGGCAATTCTTCCAGTTGACCATTTTTGAGCAACTTAAAAAAACCATCCTTAGTCTTCACTATTATTCCGTTTTGTAAATTATCTTGGAGCATGGGATTCTGTTTAATCTTGTTTAATTATAGCAGAGATAACAACAATTTTAAATTCTGAATTTTAATTTATACTTAATTTTCAATTTTTAATTTCTAATAAATGTTACAATAATCAATTTTCAATTAGACAGCGACATTTCTCAATGAAGACGTTATCTTTTGAAAAATCATTGTCAATTCTTGAACTTCTTGCCAATATTGCCTCAATTTTTCCGTCTGCTCTGGGAAACAATTGACCAACATTCTTAGCCAATGTTTTGTTTCCTGAGCTTCCTTTTTACAAATGAATATCTTATTGGCAAAATCTTTTTTTGAGCTAGCGCCATTAGCTTCCATATAATTAGCGCCGATACTAGTGGCGGATCTAATTAACTGGCTAATCAACGGTTTGTTAATCGTATTGTCTGGTACATCTTTTATAAATAAAATTATTGCTCAACCAAACCTAGATGTTCTTTCTGCTAAATCATATTTTTTGTCATTGGGATTTTGAGCTTTGTTTGACATTGAAAATTTGGGTTTGGAAATTAAAAAAATAAATCTAATTCTTATTACGTCAAAAAATCAATGCCCAAACTAACACCCCAGTGTTTCTCATACGTTCCATCGAAACTCCCCGCTCTCCATATCCCCATAAGCCAACGTCTTGTAGTTCAAATCCCCAGCCAATCTAGCTGAATTAGCTATCAAAACGCCGACCATCGCTGCTTCATCACCCTTCATCTTTAGTCGGCCTTCCAAAATATATTGCAAAAATCGCGCCAAATCTTTAGGGTTCGCCGGATCCTTCACAAATTCTCCTGTATCTGCTGGCATATTTTTGGCCAAATAATCACCCCAAAACTTTACAAACCTTTCATCGCCGGCAAAAGCTTCCTTCAGTCCCCCGCTCTCCGCGATCAAAAGTAACGCCGCTGCCGCTTCTGCCGCCTTTCCTTCATTCACCGCTTGATAAAAATGACTGCGCACTTCTGACCAGCTACCGCCAGCCATTCTGCTTTTGGCGACCAAAACGTCACTAAAAAAATTGGCATTGATAAAATTATTCAATACTAAACTTATATCTACGCTGCTCTCTTTTGATGACTGTATATTACTTTTTCTTTCAATTTCCTTACCCCGAAATCCCGTGGTTACATCGATAATTTTTGCACTGCTTAAAATTTTTATTTGCCCATTATCTGTTTTTATCTGTGTATCCACTATTGTACTGCTTGCTAGACTGTAAGGGGAGTCAGTTATTAATACAAAAAGATTGATTAATTTCTGTACAGCCAACCATTCAGCCTTGCTAATAATTTTACAGTTTTTATTTTCCGTCAAATAACTAGTAATTGAATGTTTAAATCCAAATTTGGCGTTATTTAAATAATATAAAAAATCCTTCAGCCAATTATCAATAGTACCGACGACTTCTCCCTCATATGTATTTATATTCTTGCTGGTTATCAATCCCTTATTGGCTGTCAAAAACAAAGCCGCCGAAGATCTGAAATCTTCTTCTTCATCTGCTAACATCATGCTTATCCTCAACTTGAATCTCTCGTTGATCTCTCCATAATCTATTTCCGGGGTTAAAAGGATATAATTCAATAATATCGACAAAAAATCATATATTCTCTCTTTGCTCAATCCTGGCAGTAAGGTAAAATATAAAAACGACAAAATCTTTTTTATATTATCGTCAGTAATATCTCCCGGCTTTGACAAATCAAAAACGCTCCCTATCTCTCTCAAAATAGATCTAGCCTCATCGGGTAGATTATTAATGGCAATCAACCTACTTTTATTCAATATCTCAAGATAATTTGTCATAACGATTATTTATTCTCCTCCCTGGGTTTTTTATTATGCACAGATTCTATAGCTGGCATAAATTTCCTTATATATTCTAGCTGTTTTCTAGCATTCTCCTGAGAACCAACTAGTTTTCTTAGATTATACCCACTGCCAATAGTCATTCTGTCAGCCTCTTCCCTAGAGGCATTAGCAAACTCTTCAAGTTTCTTTTCTAGTTTCTTTAGAGAGTCTTTACCAGTCGTGTTATTAATTGACTTTATAATAAAATCGGCCCTAGATTCACGACCTCTTTCTGATAACTGATTCAAAATCGCTCCATTTAGATTCTGCAACATAAATGCATATCCAGAACCATGCATTTCTCCCATCTCTCCTTCTTCATTTTCTCGCCAAATGGCATTTGGAGCTTTTTTGGATGCATTTTGCCCAGCAGGAAGATTCTTTGTTTTAGCCGCTTGAGCCAGGAGAGTGTCTTCGTCTGCCCTCAAGGTTAAATGGCCATCTTCTGATTGCCCCAATATAACTGGTCTGGAAACAAACTTATTTTTCTGCGTATCATAATAACTATTACCATAAAGCCATGGGCTACCAGACATAATAGAAAGTTGCTCTATTTGCCTCCTATAACGGTTAGCTATATCTTCATTTCCATCCGTAGCTCTTTCTAGCATATAATCCAAAAAATGATTGGTATAACCTTCGTTGACACCACCTTTTGATCTTATATCATCCATTAGCTGATCTACCTCATTTGTATTTAGATTACGCAAATTTCCGTTAGCATCTTTTATTTTCCTGTTTAACAATGAATCTCTAATAATAGGCATCATCTTATTAATCGCCGGCCCTTTAAATAATTCATTAAAGTCCACATCCTTTGTCAATGTCATCATTGACGACACAATGCCGTCACCTTCGCCAGTTCTATAGTAGTTAGCCAACTTAGCAGTCATCAAGTCGGTTTCTTCATCTGTCTCTTTCTTGTCTTTTTCCATTTTTTCCAAAACCGAAGCTTTTTGTTCAAAAAATTCCTTAGTTTTTCTTTCTGATTTCTTCCATGGTACATACCATATAGCGCTCGCTACATCATGATTTAAACCAGCTAAACCAGTCATCTCGTCATCATGTCGTCTCTCCTTCATCATTTTAATACCCTCCTTCACTTTGGGTATATTCATACTTAAACCGCTTGCCGCAATCCGACTAAACGCCCATTGAAATCTATTGGGATCATACTGGGTCTCTTGATCAATCTGTGATTTCATTGCTCCCAAAGTCCTGGCGTCGCCCTTAAGTTCTGCTCCACTCTGGTCAATATTAGCCAGCTCTTCTTCATGATCTCTTAGATCATTTTCTTTCTGCTGCATCACTCTTTGATATTCAAAGGCGTGCATACTGCCACGCTGAGATTCTAAATCATTTATCTCTTGCTTTACCCTGGTAATATCAGCCTGTTTTTTTGCTCGCAACTCCGCATTCTCTAATAACTCACTTTCTACACGGCCTATTGATTCTTTTAAAGTAAACCCGGCAAATTTGCCTTCTCTTATTTGTTCTCGCTCAAAACGTCTTTTATTCTCTTCTTCCAATTTCTTTTCCTTAGTCTTGCCAGTTAAAAAATTCCCCACTCTAGTATTCTGTAAAAATTTCCTCTGTAAATATCTCTGTCCTTTATCCGCTTCTCTCCCTAACCACTTAGTACCGCTCCACGCCAATTTACCCGGGGCAAAGGCTATTTTCTTCCCTGCCTCTTGCAGTTTCCCCGCCAAATTTCCTGCCAACTTGCCCCCGACTGCCCCCATCTGACTGGCCATCATGAGCGAGGTGAATAAAAGTCCGATCACTACGATAAAATTCAAAATATTATCAAAAGTGCCGAATTGAGAGATAAATGCTCCAAACTTCGCCCCCTCTTCAACCACTGCCCCGCCCTGAAAAATAGAATTAGTTTTATTATCCAACACTGCCATGATGGTGAATGACAGCCACAGGAAAAAAGCCACCAAGGGACCGGAAAAAAGTTGTTTGGAAACCATGCCCCACATCTGCGAAGCAAACTTGTCCCCTCCGGGGATAAAAGGCATCACGAAAAGCAAGGGCGACAAAACTATTGCTATCCACAAAATAATAATCCTGCCCACAAAATAGGCGATCAAAACCACCAAAACAGCCGCTGTCACCACGAGCACAATCACCCCCAAGAGTAAAGAACCCAAAAGGGCCAAGCCAATATTATCACTGGCAACGCTAGAAATATTCTCCAGGCCAATACTTAATATCTTTCCAATCCCTATAGCATTGATTAGATTGCCCGCGGCAATATCTTCAAAGCCATTGACAAAAGTCAAAGTGATCACCTGACTGATATCAATCATAAATCCCACGATCATCTTGGAAAAATTGATAATAATCGCCCCGAGGATCAGCTTTGGCAAAAGTTTTTTGTAACTGTATGCCTCTATGTTAAATAATGTCCCGATCGCCACCAAAAGGATCCCGGCTACAACAAACAGGTTGGCCAAATCCCTGACCACAGTCCAGCCGATTGTCACCCCCTCCTGCGATAAAAAATTATTATAATTAGCCACGCTCACCAACATCGGTATCAAAATAGAACTCACCAAAGTGCCAAAGACGTAAATTGGAAAAAACAAAATAGTCGCGAAAATAGTAAATAAAGTCGCCTCACTCCAACCAAGTAATAAAGATGCCAAACCACCAGCTTTAGCCGCCATCGGCAAAAAAACCAAACACAAAACAAAAATTATCAAAAATAGCCTTTTCTTGTTGCTCAATATATTTTTAATTACTTTCAACATAATTTTAATAACAACCCCTTATATTTAATTCCCCGACCTGATCAGCACCAGTAAAAGTTAACCAAGAGAAATCGCTCTTTTTTTTGGCAAACCTTATTCCTCCGCCCGGATTAATAACACAAGACTCTTCGTTTTCACAATATATTCCCATAATCTGTTTCTTCCCCCTAAATAAACTTATAGCTGAAGGCCAATAATAAAGTTTTCCACAATAAAATTTATCAGCAAGATTTAAACTGCCAGCGAGTGGTATCCATGTCCCACTACTACCACCCGTTGTGTCTTCCCAGCCATAGCCCGGTGGAACCTCTAACGTAACTTCATCCATACAACTAGCCGAAACCCCGCTGGTCGCTCTATTCACGCATACTTTTCCTTTCTCGCACCATGCCCCATAGCAGCTCCCTCCGGTTTTCAACTCATAAATACTCCCACAAGCAGGGTTCTTTTCATTATTTTTTTTAGTAAATTCCACGTTACTGGAGCAAAAACTAGTACTTCCACCCACCCACACTTCTCTGACAACAGTGTCTTTCACTCCCAAACTCAAGTTCGTCAATCTCGGATTTATAATATTCAAAATCGTGTAACTCGCCAAAAGCAGAGTCAATCCGGCCAAGGCCGAAAGAATCGTCGCCTTGGCTCCGGAGATCTTGGTCGGATTGCCACCGGCCAAAAGCCACTGAAAACCGCCAAACATCACCATAATCACCGCCAAAATCCCCGAGATGCTCACAAATAGGTTGTAGATCGCCTGTAAATATTCTGGAAAACCCTTGACGCACCAGCCCAAACCGGGGATAGGCACCTGCAAGGCTATATAATCTTTGGCGCAAGTCATGTTGACGGCCAAAGCCGCTTCTCCCCAGCCAAAAATAGCCACGATCAAAAACAATGTCGCCATCAGAATCATTCTTTTGTTTTTTCTGAAAAACTTTCTCATCTTAAAATAATTTATAAATCAAAATTCAAAAATAAAAATCTGGTTGGTTCAGATTTGCAATCTGAACCTTTGTTTTTTATATCACTCTTATTTTATCCTAGAAATCCGCAGTTCAATTTACAAAATTGAACCAACCCTAGTAATTCAAAACTTTTGCCTTTTGCCTTTTTATTCTTCCTGTTCTTGCTGGCTCTTAAAATACATATATGCCACCGACAAACTCCAAATCGGCAAAAAACCAATCCCCGGCACCATTTCCAATATCGCCGGTGCCACGCTTTTTATCAATCTCGCTCCTAACTTTGCGCTCCGCCCAAAAAGAAAAAATAATCCTATGCCCAGCATCGCGTCTATAATCCAATCAAACCAAGAAGCCGATTCTAATGTGGCGATATCTAACAAATCCTTAGCAATTGCCATTCCTAGACCGATCATCCATACTCCCTCGCTGTGTTCCTGTGCTTTTATTTTAGCCGCTCCCTTGCCCAAAGCACCCTCAAATTTTTTAAATGTTTCCTTGTCCGCCAATTTCCCTGCCTCACGACCAATAATGCCACCACTGTTTTGATAATTATCCCTAACTAAATTTTGTCTGGCCCTATCCTGCAAAAGCTGGTTTTGATACTCCTGTCGCCACTCTTCTTGTTTGGCTTTGTCTTCCTCCACCTGATTCTCCCCGTTCATATTTTTATCTTTAATTTATCCCTTCCGATCCTAATCATTCACCGCCACAAGCTCGCTCAGTTCAAACTGACTGCCGCCACCATTGGTCAACCTACTGGTCCGCAAAAAATATCCGCACGCGCCGATGCCTGGTATATCTATCTCTAACCAGCCATTTTCTACCGTGTCATCGCAACCCAGTGAATCATAGCTCTCTTCCGCCGAAGAATTTCTGCCGGTTCCTACTTCCGCGCAAAAACCTGTCACGGCATTAACTCCGGTGCGTCCCACATAAATCATCACTCTATTAAAGCGAGTACATCCATTCGGATTGGTATCCAAAGAGAATATTGCTTCCCCGCTACTTGCTATCATCGCCGCGGTCATACTGTTATTATCTATCGCTTGAGTCCAGTCACTGCCGGAACCGACAAAAGCGTTTATCACGCTCGGCGGCAAAACCGTTTGATTGCCTATGGTCAAGTTGACCGTCACTTTTTGTTCCTGGCCAGTATGCGCGTCTTTGATGGTTATTGTCCCTGTGTGCATTCCTGGTCCCAGTGTGCCCGGGCTAGTGATCGTCACCGAGACCCTGGCTTGTTCCCCGGGATCCACTGTCCCGCTGATGGCTGACAAACTACTAGTAGCCAGAAATCCGCCTCCGTTCGTCACCGTCGCCGTCCAGTCAATCGGTGCCAACCCGCTAGCCGTATTCTTTATCGTAAATGATAACCTGGAATTTGCCGAAAGTATATAACCTTTGGCATTATGATAAAAATCCAGCGTCTGCGGACCAACATCCAAAATGCCAAAACCCTCATTTTCAAAAACCGTTACCGGCTCGCCGCTCAGTTTCGTCCAACCGCCAGCCTCGTCACTGCAATTCCCATTGCCATTACACAACCCCCAATTGTCTTCTATCTGCGCACTTGGTCTGTATATACAATAATTACCGCTCGCTTCGCTCACGCAAAAGCACTTTCCACTCGCCGTTCCAGTCGTCCCGTCTGGACATCTGCCACCTTCAGGATATTTATAATAATGAACCAAAATGTGTGGATTGGACGGACCATGTCCGGAGATGCGCAGTCCTGACTCTGAAGATTCTGACCCATCGCCCCAATCGACAGAATAACGCGTCAGGGGCTCATGATTCGGATCCACCCATGAAGTGAATTTCAATATTACCGAACCTTGTTTAAAAATATCTGTCCTATCCACCCCGATATAACCAACCTTGGGATAATAAGCTGCCCGAGTCGCGTCTAACCCTGTAATATCCCAATCTTCTTCCACTTTCACATACTGCCAACTGCCCACTGTCGTCGTGCTATACCGCCATTCCCACACCCCATAAGATTTCGCGAATAACTCTCTCAATCTTCTGCTGGCTGCATACTGGCTGATCCTACTGTTCATTTCGTTCCAACTCATATTATCCGGTTTGTTAAAACCTATACATTTGCCATACTCTCCAGTTTCCATATCCATGCCGCAATCCTGATTGCCATTGGGACACTCTGATCCGGTTTTCGTGCCACTGATACATGTTGGTGGCCCAAAACTATTGGTAATAATCACCCTGCCGCCCCCGCTCGTGGGACTAAAACTATTACCGGTTATTCTGTCCAAACATCTAAATCCTGTCCCAAAATAGCTCTGACACATTGAATCACTGGTACATTCTTCAGCCGCGCTATCTTGACCAATGGGTACGCAATACCATATTAAACTTGAGCCGAGCTGTCTGCAGTCCCCAGAATAAGTGCCACTATAACTAGTTGTGCCTGTTGAACAACTGCAATTGGTGCCAGTCGCCAAATCGCAAAGGGCGCAAGCAGTATCAGTTTTCGCACACCAACCACGATCGATACTGGCTGTATCTACGCTCCCCCTTATCCCATACGGACTGCCAGCCCGTACCTGATAGGGCACGGTATAATTAACCTTATCCGCCGGCTCCACAAAAAGAGGCTCATTCCACTGATCCGGTTTGTCGCTTGGGCTCGGCACCGCTGACGAGCCGTATGGCGCGTAATCCTGAATCCTTTTATATCCCAGCCAACCAGCCACATCTGTTGCGACCTCTTGGCTGTTTATCCTCTGCGCCCAGGGTTTGCTCTCTCCATATTCATCCACTACTTTGACTATCTTGGTGCACGGCTCCCGTAAATAAATTTTTACCACATAGGCTTCATCCTCATTATCCTCACCCGTGTCGTCAGCACTATTATAAGAATATTGGTACAAACCCCTCTCTCGGTCAAAATGAGCTTTAAAACTTACTCTATTTCCCTCGCCCTTGAGGCCGCCGGCATCAACCCTCCAGACCACCTCGTGCGTCCCCTCTTTATCTTCTCTGGTATAAGTGTAGTATACCCCCCAATCCAATTCTTCTGACGTGCCAAACTTGGCTCTATTGATCACTATCGGTGAAGGATACCCCCAAGCCAAAAGCTGTCCTACTAATACTATTGAATCAACCTCATATTCTTTCAAGCCATACTCCACGTTTCCAGAGGGTATCAGTATATTGGGCCACGTGGTTAGATATTTATCTTGGCACACATAAAAAGTATATGGTACCCCCGGTACCCCCCGCTCCACCAGCTTCAGTTCACATCCTATACTCGAAACCGCGCCAGGGTAATAATTTTCCAATTCATATTTACTGCCACAAATTTGAGAGCCATCTACACCAGAACTTCCGCATCTCTTATAATTTCCCACCGCCTCCATGCAATAGTACAGCGGCTTTCTGCCCGTATAGCCGGCCGTTGAATCCTTACTAAACATATTTGCCTCTCCGGAAATAATATCTACCGGCCACCACAAAAGGCACATCGGCTGATTGACAAATTTTCTCTCCTGATATTTGGGGTCTGTTTCCACGCAATAGCCTTTCCAACCCTTATAATCTTTGTTGGTCTGTTCATCATAATAGTCACAGGCTGGGGCGTTTTCTGTCGGATACAGCCGACAAGAGCGTGGCACATAATTAGTCTTGTCTCCCACGTCCAAAACCGCTTTCATAGAAACATTATCTATGTAAAAAGATCGGTTTGTTCCTCCTGCCGCGACTATTGCCAAGCCTGCTGATCCGCTCGCCCGGTTCAAATTCTCCACTGACAAAGTCGCCACATAATACTGCCAACTATTTGATAACGGAATAGTTGTATCTGCCGCTCCCTTTGCCGGATCAAAATAACTAAACTTCTCATAATGGCTGTTTCCCAAATCTAATTCCACAAAAATGTCCTGATTTACCGGATCGTCTGTCTTGGCTCGAAAGCTTATTACATACTGGGTATTTTTGGCTGTTGATTCACTCAGATTACCGATCAGTTTTTTAATCACTGCCCCGTCATAATCCGACCGCGGTGTCACTTTCAAAACTCGATTAATTCCATTTTCCGGATCAGCATAATTTTCTATCACCCCGCCTTTTATCAATTCCCATGGTCTCTCTGACCAGTCTTCAAAACCGGCATTGGAGATGCCCACCGGCAGTCCGGTTTCCACCATCTGGCTATAAGGATAATAACCGTCGATCTTGGCGTCCACGCACTTTGCTGACATTGCATCAACCGAGCCGCAATCAGCATTACTTCTGCATGACTTTCCTGTGTTCAGGCACCTCTTGCCCCAATCCAAGCCCACCTTGGCAAAACCAGACATATTTTTTATCTGCGCGATATCTCTTGGTGATTCCTTGGTCAGGGGCGCCTTCTCATCTTCCAAAATGCTCACGCAACCGCCGCCCTCGTCCATCTTGTCGCACAATCCTGTTTTAAAACAAATATCCTTATACTCCGGCGGGTTCTTGGTCGTGTCCAAAACCCGAGTCGCCGCGTCGCAATACAGCCACTGATCGCACACCCTATCGCGTGAAACCTTTAGAACCACATTGGCATCAGGCTCCTCACCTGCTGTTTTCATGGTAAAAGTTATCCGCCCGCTAACCGCGCAGGTGAAACTGTCCGTCGGACAACTCAGCGGACAACTGCTATTGGCGCTAGTCCTGTTGCCGGGTATCATCGAGCCAGCATAGGCCTCATAAGTCACCGCGTTACTCTCCGTACTCGGTGTCAGCCCGGTCAGACTTATCCCATGTTGCACCACGGAAACATCCATTTTTTTCAGAATATAAGCTCCGCCACTGCCCGCGATCCTATAACACAAATAACTGTCGCTTTTGCCATCACCATTTTGACCGCCAACCGTATTCCATTCAATTATTGCTTTGGTTGCCTGCACGCTGGCCGCTCGCTCATTTTGTATTACCAATTCCTGTCTCGATGGAGTGGTGAATGTTCCGCCTAAGCTCAAGTCTTCATAATTGCCTCTTTCGCAAACAATTGTATAGTTATAATCTGTACCGGATTGCAAGCCGGTTACCGTAAAACTATGATTTTTCTCATTCTTTCTATCATCAAACGATCCAATTAATTGATTAGATAAATCTGATACCACTATTCCGCATCGCGATGTCGGCTCAGTACACAAAGCAAAATCAACGCTGTCATAGGTCGGCGATACCGACAACGTCGTGTCTTGGCACAACCTCACCTTCTGTCTGGTGATCGTATATTCTCCGCCCGTACCCATTAATTGTCCGTTATTTGTCGAAGTAAGGGTCAACGTTGTCGCCGTCGGGACTGTCGCCGTCGGCGGTATCTCTGCCGTCGCGCTAGTAAAATCGATCTTTACCAAGCCCGGATTTACTCCCACCATCCGAATCGTTCCGAGCTTGACCGCTGAACTGTTCGTTGGCCCGTGATTAATATTAAAAGTTATTGTATTACCGCTAACCGTCGCTGTTCCATCGACCCCCGTAGCCACCGCGGCCTCCACCGTGCCAAGCAATGATCTATTGTCAATCTGCAGAGTCGCTTGTATGCGTCGAATATTGATATAATCAGGTTGCATGCTCAAATTTATCGTGAATGGCGTGCCCATGCTTACTTCTAGTTTCGGCTCATATAAATACAGTTCTACTCCCTGCGAACACTCTAAGCGGCAACACCGACTCGGCTCGTCAAACCAGTTGTCCCCGGGACAAAACTGATAAGACAAACAAGTATCATTTGGCGCCGGACAACAGTTAATCTTGAAACTCTGCCGCACATCCACATTGCCCGGCTCTTCCGAGCCGCCGCCATTGTAGACAAAAACAGTCTGATTGGGAGATGTTTGATCAAACCAAAATATCGCGTCACCCAACACGTCTTGTTTGACATTAAAATTGATTGTCGCCAAAACTCCCCGCTCCGCCGTGAAACCGCCATTAGTCGGGTCGGCCGGGATCCCCCGCACCACTTGAAGTAATCCGGCTACGTTGTCTATTTTCTGCATACTGCCCGGCGTGGTTGGAGTCACGTCACCTTCGCCTATCGGAAAATCAGTTCTATTGACGGCGATACTCGTCACCTCGATCTTGGCCGGATCATAGTGCAAAAATGCCGCCACTGATACGATGTCATTATTCTCCCCCCCACTGTTTAATGGATTAGAAACAATTATATCAATGGATTTGTTATTCGTTCCGCAATTTATCTCCGTCCCCGCTATGTCCCGGCCGGTGTCTGTCCAAATTAATTCCAAGTCCGGCGGATCAGGCGCCGCCAAAGTGAAATACAAAACCAAACCAATCACTATCAGAAGCACTGGCAAAACCGCCAATAGCAATTTCTTCCTTGGCGTCATCTTGGAAAACCACGTCTTAAACTTGTAGCCACGGCTTTCCTTATAAACTTCCAGTGTTCCCGGCACCTGTCCGGTCTTCTGGCTATTATTGAGTTGTTGATTATCTTCCATTGCCTTATGCTTTTAGCTCTTTTATTTGATAAGGTATTTTGCTCCGGTATAACTCATTTTTACTGTCGTCCCGCGCGCGTCATCCAAAATCAAACCGCCATCCTTGTCTTCTTGAAAATTTATCTCTCCTTCTCCCGCGCCCTTGGCCAAAAAAGTCAGCTTGGCCAAAAGACCCTTTGTCCCGTTAAAACCGTCGTCGCTGTCTTTCCAATCTCCATCACCCGGCTGACCGCGTACAATCTCTATCTCTCCTTCTCCTTTTCTTTCTATCGCTCCCATGGTCATTACCGTCTCCCCAAAATCCGCCTTGCCAACAAGCTCCAATTGCTCTTGATCAAAAAGCAAGATGAAACCGACTGCCGACATGTCATGGCCCAGCGTGTCTCCATAAACCGCCACTGTGAATGTCTCCCCCTTTTTGATCTCCGCTCCGGAAATTTCCAAAAATAATCTGCCTTGCGCCGCTTCTTTTTCCGGATCCCTGACATCCAATTGCGCTCCTGTGCTTGGCTGACCATTTTGGTTGGCTGGCTCCTTCTCCCCGGGTTTCCACGCTATAGAGCCCGCTACGACCATCAAAATTATTAACGTCAAGGCGATAAGCCACGGCCACCACTTCTTTCGCGGATTTACTTCTGGCTCCAAATTTTGCCCCTCGTTCATTTCCATATATTTTTATAAAATTAATTTTTAAAAAATATTATTGTGTCACCGGTTGCACTCCGCACCGACCGAATGTCCCGTCGCTTTTCACGCAATCAGCATCTACCTCACACTCTATTTTGACATCATTATCGCAACGCCAAGAACTATACAAATAATCCGCGCTTCCGTCTGTTTGGTGAAAGCCGACGCAATTTTCATTCGGATTCACCGCGCCGCATTTTTGCAATTCATCAGTTTTATAATAATAATAGTCGCAACTCGATATTGCCTTGCCGCCGATACCGCTAACCGCCCGCTCGTAACGGCTTTCATAATTAACCAGGTTCCGATCGCAATCCTCTGGGTTGCGCGGGTCTTGAAACTCTCTGCAGGTATTGCTGTCCTCCGGGCAAGCCGCCACCCAGCTAGAACAGGTGCCGTCATTATCCGAACCAGTGCTGTAATTCATACAGGTGCTATTTTCTCCGCAAATATTATCAATCAAATGCAGATCTTCGGTGGAACGACCGCCCACGCAACGTCTCTCTGTGATACAGGGCGCGCCGCTGCAATCTGCGTCACTTTGGCATATTCGACTCGGTTCATTGGAACAGTAGCCGTCGCTCGCGTTGCCGTTAAAGCCCGGGCAGAGTTCGGTCGTCCCTTGTTTATACCAACCATATCTGTTTCCGCCCAGCTTATATTCGCACACAAAAACCCCCGGATCTTTGAAATAAACCTTCCCGGAAACATTTTTGCCTTCTGGGGTGAATTCATCGCATCCAGTCTTCTTTGATTCGCATAATTGACTGGCTATCCCCCCAAAACTATCCGGTTCCACCAAGAAATATTCATCACTAAAATTAATCCTCAACATGCTCTGATCCAAAGTCATGAGTCCGAGCCGCCGACAGCCCACTTCCGTACAACTTTTGCTTTCATCATAAACCAAATAAATCAAGCTGTCAGCCGGCACTGTCACGTCATCGCGGTCATCAATATTTTCGCTATTATATACCTCTTCATATGGCACCGCTGAATTCTGGGTGTCTATCATGGCTTCGCAGCCCACCGCGTAGTCATAACAAATCTTACTGAAAGATTTGGCGTACCACTCTTTGCCATCGTCGTCTTTATAGGCCTCACAGCCGATCTCCGCGCCCCTGATCGGCTGATCACACACTTCCGGCGTCTGCCAACTGTCTTTGATTAGATATAAATCACTGTTTGTTTCTACCAAAACAATATTATCTACAAAATATTGGCCCGGACCAGCTATATTGATTGCCTCATCTGTCTGTACTGCTCGACTGAAATCCTTCAAATTGAAGACGTATCTATTCCAATCACTATTCATCGTCAAACTATTTGCCCTTTGGCTCGTCTCAAAATTCAAATTACCGGAAAAATTCACGCTTATGCTTCCTGTGCCGCTGGCGGTTTTCGCCCAAAAATATATTTTATAAGCTTTACCAGTCTCCACCGCCGCGCTGATATCTTTACTGATTGTCCCACTGGCCGAAAGCGAATGTTCGTTTAAAACAATTGATTCATTGCTGGGACTACCGCCGTTCCAACCCTGTTTTGTTCCATCTTCAAAATCATCATTTGATAAAATATCTATATTATTGCTGGCGCTCCCCTTGTATTCCCGGCAACCCACTGCTGCTGCCGAACAAGTCTGGCTCAATCTCGGTATCGCCGAATAAATCTGCTGTTGGGCCGAGCCGCTTGCCGGTATAAAAGTCCGTCTCAATTTTACGCATTCATCAGAAGCAAAAACGACCTTGGAAAACTTGACCCAAGTGGCCTGGTTGTCTGTATTGATAAATTCCACGCAGTCTGGATTATAGGCCGGGTTATCAGCCGTGTTGGTCGCGCCCAAAGTGCAATGATTTTCCGTCCCGCTATCCTGACAACTGACACTGCCTTCTGTGTCAGTTATCGGGTTGGTACACGGGTAGTCGCCAATGTTCGATCTAAGCAAGCTCCAGTTGCGTAATTGATTGCCTGCTTCCTCGGTAGACGCCCAGGAATAAAAACTTTCTATCGCCGCCCCCGCTTGATCCGGCTGGATACAAGTTCGGATCATCGTATAATACTCCCTTCTTTCTCCCTCTGTCCCTTCGGATAAGTTGGTGAATTCCTCGCAACCATTTTCACTGGCATTACAGGTCTTGGCCGTCTCGGGAATCAGACCCACCGGATTTCTGTTTATCGGCAATTCTGGCTCAAAAAATGATGGCTGCTCTAAATAATTTTCATAACCCACGCACTCCTTGGGACACAAATCAGCCGCCTGAATTACTCCGGGCTGGTTTACCCCGTCATATGATATCGGCTCATAAGACCGGCAACCCACGTCGCTTGCGTCGCAATAAAGAGCGTATGACTGGCAAAGATCGGTCCCGCCCTCAACACAGCGTTCAATATCAGAGCGCCAAACTCTCGTTCCCCCGGTACAGTTATTCGCCTGATTGACATCTGCTACCACTTGACTATATAAATCACAACTATAAGCCTCTGGCGCTTTCTTCAAGCTCACCCTGTTAGCTTCATTATAAACTTGGTAGGCGCTGAATTCTTTTGCTTCAATCAATTGCAAATCATCTATTGTATCCGAACCGATATTTATCACTATCGCCTCGGCACCATTATCTTTGTCTTCCAAAAAATCGTATTTCCAATTGCTCTGGTACCAACCATTGCCCACATCGATTATTCCCAGTTTGGTCATCCGGCCGCTTGTTGTTCCCGCGCCGGCCGAGCCAGAAATATCAAAGACTGCTTCGGTACCTGAATTTTTATGTTTCATGGAAAAATTGAATTCCCGACCCCCTACTGCTCCGCCCATCTCTATTGTTATCGTCAAGCCTGTAGTGTTCAAGGCATAATTTCCTTCATCGTCCTGTAATTCTCCGCTCCCGCCAAAAGTCACAAACTCCGTGTTGCTATCCTGCACTACAAACCCAGCCAGGTCATCTCTAAAATAACTGAATGATGAATTCGGTATCCAGTTGCTCACCGGATTTAATTCTGACCCCATCCTAACAAAATCACTGCAACCGGCTTGATCTTCAGAACACTCTTGGCCGCTCGCTCGTCTATTCAAATATATTCTCTCCCCCATATAATTCTCACTCTCCGGATTTGTCTCCTGGCCCAGTTTACACATCCACTGTCCGCTCGCGTCTTCTGACATGCAATATTCGCGGCAACCCACGTCCGTGCTGTCATTGCATTCTCCATTCAACCCCGAGAGAGTATTCTCCAAATAACTCACTGTGTTGCCATTGTTCGTGGTAAACATCTGGCAGGAGTTGAAGTGCCCATCGCATTCGCCCTCGCCGATTCTCCAAATCATCTTATCTTCGGTACAATATCCGTAATATTCGCATGACTTGCCATCCTTGCTCTCCTTGATGCAACTCCGTTCATCAGCGCAATAAGTCCTCCTGATTACCATCTCTCGCCTTTCTTCAGGATCAATTTCGCCATTATTATTGGAGTCAATACTCATATCAACCGTCTCTGCCTCTGTCTGCTCGCCCGGGCCTTCTTTGTCACAAATTGTTTCCGGTAATTTCAACACCCAGTTTTCGTCCACCAGCCTGTAATAAGGACTGTCCGGATCATTACTCTCCTCTCTTAGTCTATTCAAAGTCAACGGCCGGCCACTCTTGTCATACTTTTTATAGTATTGAGCCGCCAATTCCCACCCCACTGGGATGATTCTATATTTCCGCAAAATCAATAATGTCCGGTAAGAATAAACATTACTCTTGATATCTTGAGTACCGCTATCCCCGCTACCCGAAAAACCAACCACCCATTCACCATTTAATTGCCCTCCGGTCAAAGCTTGCTTGACCGTCATTTTCTGCTCAATCGCCATCCGCATCCCATCATTTATCGTACAAGCAAATTGCATTTCTGACCCACAGCCCAACTCACTCAAAATATCAACGACTGAACCGCCAGTAAAGTTATAATCCAAATTACCCAAATCAGCGAATTGTTCCTTGGCTGCCTGTGTCCCCCCGGTTCCATAAGCCGGAGCATATGCTCCGCCACCACCGCTAGACTTGCTACCTTGATAAATACCTTTATTTAAATAATGATCTAATAGTTTGGAAGTTAGAGTATTAGTAAATACCCCAATAGCATCCGCCACTGCCTCTCCCGTGTAAATCCCATATGGTATCAAAGAGGTATCTATGGTCCCCAAAGCCAAACCGCCATAAAAAGCTGCCGGAGTTTTTATTTCATCGGTAATCGGATTAGTTAGTGACCGATAAGGACCTTCTACTAATTTTGTAAACTTAGCCAACTCCTCATTGGCTCTTTTTTCCTCCAAAGCACCAGAAGTTATTGTCAATAATGTACCCAAATCATTGGAAGCTGGATCAAAATATGATGAAAATTCCACCAGTTGGTCCATTTTGAGCTCTGAAAGATTCTCAATATTTTTCCTGATTTTAGAAAATGTACAACTTGGCCTCTCCCCAACAACTAACTTTTTTGCCATCACTTGTAAATTAACCTTAACCAAAGGGTCTAACGGCTGACACAAATCCTTACCCCACATTGTGCCCACTGTATTATTCAAATAGTCCCCCAGAGCGCCGTCCGCCTCCTCTTTCAAAAATTGACCAAAATTTGTCTCAAATGCCGGCTTCTGTCCGGTAATGCCCCCGGCCAATTGTTCTGCTGTTCTTTGCGCCACCCGAGCGGTAAAATTCTTAATCGCATTTTTGTAGGTTACAGCGCTGAATTTATCTAATTGAGCTGTTAATTTCTGCCAAAATGTCTGCTTTATTTCTCCTGTTTGCAATTGTAATTTTAATCCGGTATCAGAAACTGGTAAACCAGTAGGAGCCATTGTAACCAGTGAGCCTGCGCCAAAAAAGCCAACACCTTTCCCCAATCCCGTTAGCGAGCTCATCCCAACGCCAATTCCTCCAAGACTATTTGCCGCCACCGCCAATCCCCCCACAACCAAAAACACAACCACCCAACCAGCTAGTATTTTGGTGAGAACCTTGTGAGTATGTTTTTGTTGTTCTGGATCAATCATATCAAAATTTATTTTTTTATGATTTTCTCTCCACTCCCCAATTATTTCTATCTTATTTCTACTTTATTTCTATTTGTTTCTATCTTGTTTCTACCTATTTCTATCTGTTTCTATTTTATCTCTCTTTGTTTTCCCCTCTTTCTCCCCTTTCTATTATCCTCCCAATTCTTCCTCCATTGCTTTCAATAAATCTTCATCGCTTACCTGATTTAGTTGTTCTTCGGTGATCTTGCCCGTTGATAAAAGCAACTCTCGCAACTGCGCCGGCGTCAATTGTTTTAATTGTTCTTTTTCTTCCGCTGTCAGCGCTCGTGTTGTCTCCGTTTGCGTGGTTGTTTCCAGCCCCATCCCTGTCAGATCCAAATTCTCTCCTTCCGTCGTTACGGTTGTTGAATTAATATTATTACTATCTGTTGTCTCACTTGTCCCGCGGCAGTCTTGGCCTTTGGGGCAATTTGGATCAAATCCCTGATCAATCTCCTCTTTATCGCTATGGCTGTCTGAATCGCTGTCTTTCAAATAAGGGGATGTGCCATAAACATAAAGCTCATCAAAATCACTCAGTCCGTCCTGGTCCGTATCATTGGCCCTCAGCTGTTCTATGGTTAGTTCTGTCTCCTCAGCCCCAGCAATTGAACTATTGTTAGTGCTGCCGCTATTGCTCCCGATATTTATATTCTTTCCCAGCTGTAACGTACCCAAAATCAGGGTCGCCATGCCCAAAAATACCAAAACGCCAAACATTGCTTTGGTCGGCCAATTTTTCTCCGTATTATTTAAATATTCTGGCATCAAATGTCAGGTTATCTTGTTTATATTATACAATACTTTTATCTTTTCCGCTAATCTAAACAGTGTGTATAAAATTAATTTTAAATTTTTAGTTTTAAATTTTAAAATAAATCCAAATTTTTCAATTTTTAACTAACAAAATCGCAAAAAACTAACGTTTATAAATTTTAAATTTTCATTGGTCATTTTTATTTTCCCGCCTGCAACGCCTGAGCAGCTAGCGACCCGCCAGCCATCGCCTGAAGGCGAAGCTAATGGCGGGCTGGTGGCGGGCAGGTGATATTTAAATGGTGCTTGTCTAGAACAGACAATTAATTAGTAATGTTTTTTGATAATTTTTTTAATAACCTTGGCCAAATTATCATCTTTCCGGTGGTTAAATCTAAATTCCATTTCTTTTAAGTATAAATAAAAGCGTTTTCTATCG
>JAAZMX010000050.1 GCA_012798565.1 Candidatus Kuenenbacteria bacterium | reverse complement strand
GGAACAACTAAGATCAATATTGTCCGAGCTGCCAAAAGAATTTACCAAGGCTGAATTAATTACTTTAATGGGCTTACAAATGCAAGGAGCCGGAGAATCTAGTAAAAAAGTTGATGAATTTTTGGGTGAATGCTTAAAATATAAATTGATAACAGGACAAGGAGAGGGCGTTGATATAAAATATTATAATCCATTAAATACTACGGTTGATTATGGTGCCGAAAATATGGAAGGGATAACAATGCATTCAGAAGCCGGGATGGGCGATACTTTTACTGATATATCGGAAAGGCAAAATTAATTCTTTATTATCTTTCCTGTCAATAATTCTCTAACCACCTTGAGTCCGCCTTTGAGCCCTTGACCGTAATTTTGATAGTTGACACGAACCGCTACTTCAGTGTAGCGGATTTTGTTTTTTTTGACGAGCTGGAGGTATTCAGTCGCATGAGCCATGCGGTCTTGTGAGAGATAAACTTTATCGGCTATCCGGGCACTGAAAGCGCGCAGGCCATTGTGGGCGTCAGAGAGATTTAGGCCGGTGAGTAGATAATTGACTAGGCGGGCAATGGGATGAAGGATATTTTTTTTGGTCCAGGGAATTTGGTTGTTTTTTGTTAAATATCTTGACCCAAAAACAAAATCAGCTCTCCCCTCTTCTATCGGCTTAACGAGAATGGGAATATCTTCGGGATTATGCTGGCCGTCAGCGTCAAAATGAATGATAATTTCCGCGCCATTTTGGACGGCAAAATCAGTGCCGGTTTGCAGGGCCGCGCCCTGACCACGGTTTATCTCGTGGCGCAACAGTGTTAAATTAGAAATTGGAAATTGGAAATTGGAAATTGCGATAGCTGATCCATCATCAACAACGACAATATCATCAACATAGTTTTTTAAGTTGGCCAAAACTCCGGCTAGTTTCTCTGGATTTTCATTATAAACTGGGACAACGGCAGTGATTTTCATATGAGGTTAGTGTAACATTTTGAGGATGAATAAAGCAAGTTGGGTAATACAAATTACAAATCAATGCAAATATACAAATGATTTCGTAATTTGTAACTCGTGACTAGAAGGAATTATTTTTGAAAAACAAAAGCACCACCGTGAAGTGTGCAGTACTTTTTTATTAGTAGATTATTTTTTGTAAGCGGGTTAATTTTTGCTGGCATATTCACCAAAAATGCGAATATGTTTTTTTAGATCGCTAGTATCTTCTGAACCAGATTCTGATTGCCAAGCAGCTCTCGCGAGTTCCTCGGGACTTGGGCCGGGCATAGATGACATTGTATCAAGATTATTTACTGCGGTATCATAAATTTGAACTAATCGGTAGTCAGTAAAATCAATAGTCGTGAAAGTATTTTCTTGATCAAGGTATTTAATCGGGACTCTATCTACGCCGCTACTATAAATTTGGGCCCAGCGACCATCAATTTTTATAATATCTAAGGTGTTTGGTCTTTTTTTTCGTGATTCTTCTGGGCTAAAACCATTTTCTTGATCAGTCATAAATTATATTTAATAATTAACTCTGGAAATAGCTTTTCCCTGCCGGACATTCGTGGCGAGTGATTTGCTCTTGATAAATTGGATCATAGATTTCAATAATTTTGTATTTACCAGAAGTAGTCTTTGATTCACCTTTAATGGTTTGTTCTAACATTAAAATTTTACCCCAATAGAGCCACTGGCCGTCAATATTTTGAACGAGAAAGCAACGGTTCGGAGCTGTGTGATAAATACGAGCGCCAGCCTTGTCGTGAAAAGAAAATACTTTATCTTTTACCTCATCAAGAGTGATAGGGTTGGCGCGGTGTTTTTCCAAATCCAAAAGATCAGCCGGAAAACCCTGTTCGGCGGTGATTTGAAGCGTGTCATTTAACTCTAATAAAGCTACCCATAGATTAAAATTAAATATTCAAATACTTTTGCCAATAGTCATAGAGTGCGGCGGTGGCGAAGAGATCGTCAACGTTGTAGCGGGCAATATCCTCATACTGACCGGCTTGGAACATGTCTTTGACATGAGCGCCGGAAACGCCTTTACCCTTGGGGCTTTGAATATTGAACGCCTGGCAAAACATGTGCAGATTGTAGCCGCGCTTGCCCCAGGTGGCGCCATAAAATTGGAGTTGGTCCAAAAGGTCAATATGTTTGGCGCCCTTGAATTGACTATTGACGTAGCGGTTGGAAAGCAGATTTTTGCTGGGGCGAATCTGGTGAATGGCGGAACGGAGCATCAGAAACGGCAGATCAAAACTACGGCCGTTGAAGGTGATGAATTCATCATAAAATTTGACTTGCTCCCAGAAATTCTGGAGCATTTCCGGCTCAGTCATGGTAATAAATTTCAGCCCCTGCTCTTCAAATTCTTTCTTTTCTGTGCCTGGCGCTTGATAATAAACCAGGCCTTTTTTAGTGTCGGGATTGAGCAGACCGATACAAACAGTTTCGGCGGTCAAAGGAGAAATACTGAAGCCCTCTTCAATTTTTTTGACCTCACTCTCAATGTCTTCCGGATTGTCGGCTGAATTTTCCGCCCAGTGATTGATATAATCCAAAGACACTTCATCCAAATCAGAGAGATTTTTACCAGCGGTTTCAATATCGAGAATTAAACGAGGCATATAATTAAACTAAATTAGTTACTAACACAAGCTCCAAGAAACAAGATACAATTTCCAAATAAGCACCAAATTCCAAATTCAAAGCACAAAATAATGTTCAAGCACCAATTTATCAAATACTTGGAATTTGTAGTTTGAGATTTGGAATTTATTTGGAGCTTGGAAATTGGAACTTGGAATTTGTTCGTGTTTTAATCCAATAAAAAATATTTTGTACTGCAGGTTATACCAGCCCAGCGAGTTCAACTAATCTATTCGCATAGCCCCACTCATTATCATACCAAGCCACGACTTTGACCAGATTACCGCCGAGCGATTCGGTTAATTTCAAATCCACAATCGCGGAATAAGGGTTGCCGATAAAGTCAGAGGAAACTAGCTCGTCATTGGTAACCATGAGAATATCCAATAATTCTTTTTTGGCCGCGGAGATAAAGGCGTTATTGACTTGTTCTATAGTCGCGGGTTTATTAATTTCAGCAACAAATTCAATCATGGAAACACAGGGGGTGGGCACGCGATAAGCTACGGAGGTCAATTTGCCAGCCAGGGCAGGAATAACTTTAGCCACTGCAATAGCAGAGCCAGTGGAAGTGGGGATAATATTCTCGGCGGCCGAACGGGCGCGGCGCAGATCCTTGTGCGGGCCGTCAACTAGATTTTGATCAGCGGTGTAGGAGTGAATGGTATTGGCCATGGCTTTGACAATACCAAATTTGTCATGGAGAACTTTGGCGACCGGAGCCATACAGTTGGTGGTACAGGAAGCATTGGAAATAATTTTATCGGTTTTGGGATGATAATCATCAAAGTTTACGCCGAGGACAATATTTTTGACCTCATCGTCGCTTTTGGGCGGGGCGGAAATAATCACCCGCTTGGCGCCGGCTTGGAGATGCAACCCCGCGGACGCGGGGTCACGGAAAATACCGGTGCATTCCAAGACTACATCAACACCTAGTTCTTTCCAGGGCAATTTGGACGGGGCTTTTTGGGTAAAGGATAAAATTTTCTGTTTATCAACAATTAACTCTTCATCGGAATAGGTGATTTTTTTATCATACTCGCCATAGACGGTGTCGTATTTTAAAAGATGAGCCAGGGTTTTATTATCCGTCAAATCATTAATAGCGACAACTTTGAGGTTTTTTTGAAACAGGGCGACCTTGAAAGCGGCGCGGCCGATACGGCCAAAGCCATTGATGGCGATTTTTTTCATAATTATTTGTATCAGTTTTTAATTCAAAAATTTATCTTGAGGAGGAGTTTGCGACGACGAAAGATCCCATATTTAAGCGTATTGCGTTAATTTTGGCGAGTGGTTTTCTAGACGGGATCCT
>JAAZMX010000049.1 GCA_012798565.1 Candidatus Kuenenbacteria bacterium | reverse complement strand
TTCTTCTTTTAAGATTTTTTCTAAATTTTTTATCTCTTTTTTAATACTTTTTTCTTGATAAATTTTATCAATACTATTTTTGATAATAAATTCTATTTCTTTTCTAGACTCCAACTCTACTTTGACAGACGGGTCAAGACCGAGCAAGGCCAGGAGTTTGAAACCGACGGCCAGTTTGGCGATTTCGTAATCCTCCTCTTTCTCAACCAAAAAGTCAAGATACTTCTCGGTCAGAAAAAAAATCCGCTCATCAGGGTGATTTTCCAGAGTTAGATTATCAATAAGCTTCAAAAACCAAACAGCGGCAGTGGTTTTGTTTAAATCGTTTTTGATATGAGCGTAACTTTTGATTTGTGAGGCGCCAGTCAACTGGTCAATGGCTTTGCCTGAAGCGGCGTTGAGCAAACTCAAAGATGCCGGTTCCAGATGGCCGGCCAATTTGCTCAAAATTTTTTTGCCACCACGGGCGAGGAGCGCGAGCTTGCCGTGTTCGCGCGAATAAACTGTGACTAAAAGATCGTCGTCGCGGAAATCCTGGCGGTTGAGGATGATGGCGGTGAGGTTGTAATACATATCTACGAATATACCAATCTCTTACGAATATACGAATAATCACTCCTACTAATCGGCCACAAAAAATCTGGGTAAGGTTCGTAAATTGGTAACCGATTCGTAAATTCGTAGGTTTTAAATCATTGTCTTGTCCACTCGGCAAAGGTAACCGATGAGTTTGAATAATAAGTGAAATAACAGGCCGAGTACAATGGCGACTAGAATAACAACACCGGAAACAGGGACCAACGGCCAGCTCAAAAGCGCGCCGCCGACTACAAAATCCAATTGGTCAAAAGGAAACCACGGTTGGCCGGGGGGAATATTTTTTTGGCGTTTGAAAAAACTTTTGAGAGCATCGCCGAATATGGCGCCGAACCCCATCAGGAATCCGGTTAAAATGTTGACTGAGTTATAATCAATCAAACTGAAATCCCTAACTGATTGATAATGATTAAAAAAATACTTTTGGGCCAAAAAAAATAAAAAAGCGGCCAGAATGCCGACAATCAGACCGCGCCAGGTTTTGTGGCTGCCCAAGACTCTCTGCCCGCGGTAATTTTTCCCAAGGTCCAAAGGATAATCCCAATTGGGAAAAATATGACGGGAAAGTGAAGCAAAAATATTGGCTAAACCGATGGGCAGGTAGAGCCAAATAATTTGAAGATATAGTACCATAGCACTGGTTAAACTATGTTGCCCTCTTCCTGAAGGAACTCGCTTTCTGTTTTTATAATCTTATCTATCATGGCCAGATCGCCGCTGGCGAGCGCTTGTGCCTTGGCCTTGAACAATTCATTGATCTTTAAGAGGCTGTTTGGAGAAACGCTGATCAGTTTCCAGAATGCCGAAAGCACCTCTGGCTCGAGCGCCTCAACTATTTTTAATAATCTTTCCCGATCAGCGCTATCAAGGTCCTGACGGTTGGCAATGATTGTTTTTGTTTCAAAAATTGTGTTGTTCATAAGTTTTATAAATTGTTATTGGCCGGCAATTCCAACGTATTCAACTGCAATCTCAACTAAAAACCCGCCCCTGTCGTCTTTCCCTATTCTTGACACTTGATATTTTAAAAAACACCAATCGAGGTTCTTGGCCTCCCTAGCTGCCCGGGGAGATTTTTGTCGGGGGGCATTTTGGGCGGCCGTCGTCAATGCGTTGACAATGGCCCTATCGGCTGTTGCGCCATACCCTATAACGGTGGTTTCCTCTCCTGAGGGAACCACCTTAACTTCCTTGCCTATTTCCACAATCCCATTTGATGATTTATAATATTGCCTTGGGTCTTCTAGGCGACTGCCATCCTCTATGTGGATCTCTCGGTCTACTAAAACCAAGACCGTTCCCTCGGGCGGTAGACTATCAGCTATTTGTTGTTCTCTTCCTGGGCCCTCATCTATTGCAAAAGTATGATCTGCCCAAGCATGTTTACCTCCAAATCTTTCTTGGGCTTCACTGACTAATTCTTTTAAAGCCAATATTTCTTTCGCCATCCCCTCTGGAGTAAGGCCTCTGCTCTCCCCATTGGGCTGTAAATCTGCTGGGTTAAATTTAGGTAACATGCTCATCAATTCCTCATGAGCGCCTGGCTTTCTCGCTTCGGCTGAGCCATGAAGAGCGAGTAAAGTGGTCAAGAAAATAGTAAATCTCTTGACGCTGTCCCCCGTGGGCAAACCCGCCTCACGTTTTAAAAGAGAGGCGCCCGCTTCCTTTGGGCCGACGAATTCTTGCGTTGGCTTTTCTCTCATAGGTTTAGTTGCTAGTTGATAATTTTATCTATTCTCAAGCCGCTTGTTAAATCATTTATTTTTACTTCCGCTAATTTTTCTCCACTTTTTTTCAAACTGTCAGCCAGGGTGCTTTTTTTCAACTCTTCCGCATATTTCTCAAAAACTTTATTTAATAAATTATCCTCGGCGTGATAAGAGATTTTGACCCTGTCTTGAATAGTCAATTTCATTTCCTTGCGGAGATTATTAATAGTGCGAATCAGTTCGCGCACAATCCCCTCTTCTTTTAATTCATCAGTTAAGGTGGTATCTAGCTCTACAGTTAATTCACCTTCACCTGTCTCTTGCTCAACTTCTTTAACATTTAATTCGTCTTTAATTAGTTCCAAATAATCATCACCTATCTTGAGTTTTGTTGATTGAGTTTTGAGTTTTGCCAAGGGCTGGCGGATTTTAATGCCGGCTTCAGCGCGTTTGGCCAAACCTAATTCCACAATTTTACGCGTGACAGCCATTTCCGTAAGCACTTCTTGATCAATAAATTCTTCGTCAGCTGTTGGCCAAGCTCGCAGGTGGACTGACCCTCCCTCCCCTTTTAATTCTTGATAAAGATATTCGGCGATAAAGGGAGTGAATGGCGCCATTAGTTTAGCGAGACCGAAGAAGACATAGCGCAAAGTGCGGAGCGCTAGTAATTTATCAGCTTCATCGTCGCCCTTAAAGCGCTCGCGCGAACGACGTAAATACCAAGTGGAAAGTTCGTCAATAAAATCCCGAATCGGTCGAGTGGCTTTGATGGTATTGTAATTATCCATTTGCAAAGTCACTTCTTTGATTAATAAATTTAATTTGGTGACAATCCAGCGATCTAGAATATTGGTCAGATCTTTGGCCTCAAAGCAAGGGATATCGACACCAGTAGCATACATCTGATAAAAATCAAAAACATTAGTCAGAATATTGATCACTTTGTTGTAGACCTCCTTGACTTCGCGATCATTAAAAAATAAATTTTCGGCGTCCATGACAATACTGCTCATAAGATAATAGCGCAGGGCGTCAACGCCATATTCACCAATAATGATCCAGGGGTCAGTATAATTGCGTTTTGATTTGGAAAGCTTTTCGCCTTTATCATTGAGAATGGTGCCGGTGCAAACTACATTTTCAAAACTGATATTATCAAACAAAAGCGTGGCGATAGTGTGCATATAATAAAACCAAGCACGCGTTTGAGCAATATATTCGCCAATATACTGGCCGGGAAAACGCTGTTCAAAAGTCTCCTTGTTCTCAAAAGGGTAATGAAATTCGGCAAAAGGCATTGAGGCTGACTCCACCCAGCAATCAATAACTTCAGGGATGCGCTGCATCTCGCTTTGACAATGCGGACAAGCCAATTTTATTTTATCCATGACGTGCTTGTGTAGATCTATTTTGGCCACCTCATCGGTATCATAAACTTCGGAAAAGTTAGTAGCTTTTTCTTTTAACTCAGCTACACTGCCGATACAAGAGACGTGTTGGCATTTGGCATTGGCACACTTCCAAAAAGGTAACGGCGTAGCCCAATAACGATTACGAGAAATATTCCAATCTGGGGCAGTTTCTAAAATATTTAAAAAACGGCCGAACTTTAGGTGGTCGGGGTACCAATTAATTTTTTTATTTAATTCAATCAAGCGGCCTTTAACTTTTTGGATGTCAATAAACCACGCGGAAATGGCGTTATAAAACAATTGTGTGTCGCAACGCCAACAGTGCGGATAAGAATGAGTGTGATTTTCTTTAACAAACATGAGGCCTCGGTCAGCCAGATCTTGTTTTATGGCGTCCTCGGCGGTTTTGAAATAAATGCCTTTGATAAATTCTGGCGCTTCATTATTAAACAAACCCTTGCTATCCAAAAGTGGCACTACCGGTAAACCAATCTTTAAACCTAAATTGTAATCGTCTTCACCATAAACAACAGCAGTGTGGACGACGCCCGTGCCATCTTCAGTAGTCACGAAATCAGCTGAGGTGACATACCAAGCTTTTTTACCTGTTTTATTGATAGCATCAATATTAAACAAGGGCTCATACTCAAGGCCTAATAATTCCTCGCCTTTTATGGTTTTAATCAGCTCATAATTGTCCTTGATCACAGCGGATAAACGCGCCTGCGCCAAAATTAGATATTCATCTCCACTTTTTATTAAAACATAGTCGATGTTCTCCCCAACAGCCAAAGCCACATTGCCAGGCAAGGTCCACGGGGTCGTGGTCCAGGCAAGAATAAAAGTATTTTCTGGCAGATTGGACTTTCGCGGATCTTTGACTTTAAATTTAATTGTAACGGTTTCTTCGGTAATATCTTTATAACTGTCGTCCATGGCTATTTCCGCTTTGGATACTGGTGTCTCGCAACGCGGACAATACATCAAGACTTTGCGGCCTTCATAAATCAGGCCTTTGTCCCAAATGGTTTTTAAGGCCCACCAAACACTTTCCATATAAGTGGTGTCCATGGTCTTGTAGGCATTATCAAATTCCACCCAACGGCCAATGCGATCCACCATCTTTTTCCATTCTTGGGTGTAAAGCAAAACTTTGCTGTGACAGGCTTCATTAAACTTATCTACCCCCATTGTTTCAATCTGCTTTTTACCGGATATTTTTAATTCCTTCTCAATCAGACTTTCAATCGGCAGACCATGGCAATCCCAGCCCCAGCGACGGCGCACATGATAGCCTTTCATGGTCCAGTAGCGCGGTACGACATCTTTGATAACCGAACTCAAAATATGGCCATAGTGTGGCAGGCCAGTGGCAAAGGGCGGGCCATCATAAAAAACATAGTCACCGTGTGGTGCTTCTTTGTTGACAGATTTCTCAAATATCTTATTGTCGGCCCAGAACTTGAGGATCTCCAGTTCCTTGTCGGGTATGTTTAACATAGTGAGGTTATTGTATAAAATTTGGGTAAAATTTGCAAATTACTAGGCAAAAGAACGGGCAGTAACCTGGCAGATCCAGAGAATTGACCAAAATAAATATTTGGATTATAATTAATTTTACGAAAAACATACCTATGCCCAGAAAAATAAAGCTACTCACTTTGGCTACGATACTCGCGTTTGGCGCGATGTTTTTTAATTTTCAAATAACCAATGCCCAGGAAAAAAAACCAGTTTATTTCTTCTGGGGTGATGGCTGTCCGCACTGTCACGCGGAACAGGTTTTTTGGAATAAAATCAATGATAATTACCCGGACATTGAATGGATCGCCTATGAGACTTGGAAAAATGAGGAAGGCTATAAGATAATGCAAACAATGACCAAGGCGAAATTTGGCAAGGCGGAAGGACGAGTGCCGCTAACCATAATCGGCGAGGAAAAAATACTCGGCTTTCGGGATGAGGAAACCACGGGCGTGGAAATCATGGATGCTTTGGATAAATATACCGGGGTCAAGCACGCACGACTGAGCGCTGACACGACCGGACCGACTGGGAAAGACGCTTTTAAATTTCCTTTGATCGGCACAATTGATGCCAAAAAATTATCCTTGCCGATCCTGACTGCCGCCCTTGGCGCGATCGATGGATTCAATCCCTGCTCGATGTGGGCGCTGCTCGTAATGATCACGCTGCTCATCAATGCCGGCGATAAGAAAAAGATGTGGCTGGTTGGCTGCACCTACATTGCCGCCTCGGCTTTTTCCTATTTCCTATTTTTAACTGCATGGTTCAATGCTTTTGTGCAGTTTGGCTATTTGCAGGCGGTGAAAATAATTATCGGACTTTTGGCCGTGGGCGTAGGCGGCTATTTTCTGCGCGATTATTATCGCAAGAGAAAACAGGACCGACTGACCTGCGAAGTGACTTCCGAGAAGACCAAAGGTAAAATCATCGAACGGCTAGAGAAAACTCTAAAGAAAGAAAAAACCTTGGCGATCATCATTGGCATTACTCTGATTGCTTTCAGTATCAATCTGGTAGAGCTTTTGTGCTCAGCTGGCATTCCCGCGGTTTACACGCAGATACTGTCACAAAATGAACTGCCGAAAATCAGCTATTACCTTTATCTTTTGGGCTACGACTTTTTCTATATGCTGGACGATATCATCGTGCTTCTGATCGCCGGCTTCACCTGGAAGATGTTTACCGGTAATCAGAAATACGCCAAATACTCTCACCTGATCGGCGGCTTGCTTTTGGTAGTGCTCGGAATCATTATGATTTTCCGGCCCGGACTTTTGATGTTTAAATAACAATAATCAATAAACAGTAAACAACTAACAACAAACTACCCACAGCGATGTAAGGTAGTTTTTGTTTTGGCTTGACTTTTTTGAGGGGGAGGGTAGAATGGGTGGCAAAGAAAATTAAATGGGAGGTAGCTATGTTAAGAAAGAAAAAACAGGCGACGACTGAGGTGACAGCCGAGCAGATCATGGTGGCGATGGCGGAAGAACTGGAGAGCCATGGAATCCCCGGCCGGGGTAAGAAAAAAAATAAAAATCTCACTTTCCAAGAAATTGCGGGGTTAATCAGAAGCGGCAAAATCGGAACGGCTTTCCTAACAGACGAGTTGGGATTTAATTCACTCGATTTAGTTGAGCTTTCTATAGATATCGAGCTAAAAGTCGGCATTAATCTTGGAGCAGAGTCGAACGGGATGCTGGATCCTCGTCCTGACGTTCTGTTAAGGAAAGTGGCCGAAGAAATGGCCAAGAAGGCGGCAAAGAAAGCCCTCTCCGCCTAAGGCCGCGCCAAAAATGGTTGCCCGAAAGCCGCCCGCAGTGATGTGAGGCGGTTTTATTTTTGAATAAAATAAAAACACCTGGCAAAATCAGATGTTCTTATTGGTAGCCCGTAGGAGAATCAAACTCCTGTTACGTGGATGAGAACCACGTGTCCTAGTCACTAGACGAACGGGCCACAATTAACGAGTATAGCTTTTTTAATTTCTTCCTTCCGGCAGAAGATTTCCAATATCTTTCTCTTTGTCTAGCCTCGATCAATGTTTCTACGCGCTCTAAAATATAGTGCTCAAATTGATTAAATTTTTTAGTTGATTTAACACACTTCTTTCTGTGTTCCTCTAATCTTCTAGGAAAGTTATTACTAAAGCCTATGTAGGTTTTATCTCCAGTCAGCAACCAGTAGATTACATACATAAATTTGTTCAGTCAATTACCGCCACGGGGAATCGCTCGCCTCGCTCCATGAGTCGAAGCGGGAACCCCGATTACCAGGATGAGAACCGGCGTCCCCGCCTCGCGTTGACGCGAGTCGAGGCGGGCTAGTCACTAGACGAACGGGCCCAAAAAAATTAAAAAGGGAAAAATCAAAAATAAAAATGACAATGTAAAATGTAAAATAAATCAATCCCCAAAGGGGATACCAAAATTTTGATTTTTGATATTTAATCTTTACATTTTTAACTTACCAGCTTTTGGAAATTTGTCAAAAACGACTCGGATAAAATAATCCAAATTTTTGACGATTTAGAGCATTTCGTCCCGTTTTTCTTTGACAAAAATAACCAAGTCTTCAAAAATACGGACAAAAATTTTGAAGGGGGCTTCAATAATAAAATCAAGAATGAAGATAAAAACATTGAGCTTGGAAGAGTGCATGGCGATCCAGCGACCAACGCGCAAAACCGGAACAAAAAGAAAAGAGACAATGACCGTCAGAAATCTTTCCCGATGTTTGAGAATAATCAGCTCGGCGGCAGTGCGGCGGATACGCAAAGAGAAGAAGCTGACCATGGTCAAGAATAATAAAAAGATGATAATACTGGCCACGCTGAAGTTCAAACGGAGCAGGCCATAAATAATCAGACCAAAAGAAACAACATACATGATGAAATAAAGAAGGTTGAGCAGAATATTCAAGAAACCTCTCTTGGGCGGGTTCAGGCGGACGCGCAGTTCCGAACCGTTACCATGATAGACAATATTTTGAACTTCAGAGACGATGGCTTCGGTATTGGGCTTGCTCGGAGTGCGGATGCTCACGCCGATAGCGGCCATGAGGACGGGCGGGAAAAGAGCATTGATAATGAGTGGTGGCCAACGCAGCTCTTTTAGGATGAAATAATCAAAAGGCAGTTCCAAGACGATGCCAAAAATAATTTTGGTACAAAAGATATAAATAACTGAACGAATAATAGCCCGACGGACTTTGGCGCCAATATGACTATATTTGGTGCGGCAGGTTTCTTCTACTTTTTCAATTAAGCGTTCCGGCCTCGCAAAAATAGCCAAGTATTGTTCGGGGTTATCGCGAATAATATCCTGCAGAATCCAAAAGACGGCAAAATATTTTTTGAAATCACGAAGCAGCCTTTCATTGAGCTGATGGTTATAATTCTCTTTAATGACCGCTTGGGAGCGCTTTACGTCATGGGCAAGGTGTTCGGCTTCCGGCAGGGTGAGCTCGTGCCAGCCGGGAAAATAATATTTCAAAAGAAAATAATTGACGGTCATCTCATCGGCTTTTATTAAGCCCTTGAGAATGGCCACGTGAATTTGAATATTTTTACCTTCCTCATCCAGCTGACAGCGGCCGTCAAAGACCAAATTTTGTTTGATGGTGCGCTCAGTCACTTCGACCATAATTCTTTCTTCCTCGGCCGGCACCAGGGCCTCCTCCACTTCGCAGGCGGCAATTTCCAAGAGCCAGTAAAAAAAACTTTTCATCTCCTTGGGCGGATAACTGCTGTCCACGATGACGTTGTAAATAACAATATATTTGTTGATCAGATGAGCGGTCCGGTCGACCATCTGTTCAGGCACAGAGTCATTGGCCAAATAGCGGGCGCGAATCAATTCTTCAATCAATGGCCGAGCGAGATCAGAGCCTTTGTGGCCGGGGCTGGCAATTCTTTTCAGAATGCGCGAGGTGGCGTGCCGACGGAGCAGGTGATCTTCACGGTAATCAACAGTGTTGCGAATCTTCTCATAGATAAAAGCTAGTCTGCTCGCGGCGTCGCTCACGGTAATTTTGGGGCCACGAGCTCCTTCTTTTTTGGTTGCTTCAAAAATATCTTGATAATTAAGGAGCCAGTTTTCTACGGCATTAGAGAGATTTGATGGCATAGAAAAAAATTAGTGAGAATTAAAATTATTGATAATTTTGAGGGTCTCGGTGATCATATTGTCAAAACTTAAGGCGGTGAGTTTGGTCAAAGGACTGGCTACCAACCGGGTACGCAATTTTTCACTTTGCCAGAGACGCTTGATGGCCGCGACCCAAGCCGAATGGTTGTTATATTCTGCCAGAAGACCATTGTAATCATCGTCAATCAGCTCAGGATTGCCGCCGATCGCGCTAGCAACAACCGGCAAATTGTAATTCATGGCATCAATGATGGAATGGGACAAGCCCTCATAACCGGAATTGAGAATAAAAATTGAAGCGGCCTGATAATAATCCGGTAAATCATCCTGGCTAATCCGACCGGGGAAGATCACCGCATTAGTTAATTTTTTTTCCGCAGCCAAGTGGTGCAGACGGTCTTCATCCGGGCCATTGCCGACAACGACCAATTTGAAAGAGGGATTAAATTTCAGAAGCTCCGGCATAATCTCGATCAACATTGCTACGCCCTTCCAGGGCAAAAGTCGGGCTACGGTCAGAAGTAAGTCGCCGTGAATATTTATTTTATCCTGAGCGACGGAGCTTGATAAGCCAGGATTATTTTTCAAAGAAATAGAATTGTAAATAACTTTCACCTTGGACTGATCAGCGCCCCAGCCGAGCACGATTTTCTTTAGATAATGAGAAGGAACAACAACACAATCGGCACGACGAACAACTCGGCGCTCCAATTTGTTTAAGAGACTAATTTTTTTATTGAAAAAATAATTCTTTGACTCGGGTTCGGGATTTTTCTGCCAATCATCAATGCCAAGCAGGGTGGCGTGATTTAACTGGGCTTGTTCCCAAGCATAATCACCAACTATTTTTACCACCAATTTTTTTCCAAGAAGACGAGAAACTAAAAGAGCTGGCCAGCCAGAAGCGACTGGTCCTTGCGCATAGATAACTTTAGCATGAATGGAACAAAAAAACAACCGAAAAAAATAAACCAGATAGCGCCAAGGCAAGGGGCGTTTGGCATTAACGGCGCTAGCAAATGGGGTCAAGGCGTGGTCAGCGGCCAGCAAGGGAGAGTGCGCATAATAAACCAAAGAAAAATCAATCTGATGTGATAAAAAGTAATGAGCTAGACGGTGAGTATAGGTAGCTGGACCGCCAATCGTGGGGGGAAATATTTCCCCAGCAATCAATATACCGGCTTCGGAGACATTAAAAACAAAAGTTTTACCGGCGGAAAAATTCCAAATCAGCACCAAACCGGCGGCAATAATTTTGGCTAAAATATACCAAAGGTCGACAAACTCCACCAAACAATAGAGAAAAATATTATTAAGAATAAGACCGATGACCTGAATAATGACAAAAATGGTTAACTGCCGGAAAATCTGGCGGCTGTCGTTTTTGAAAGTCCAGTATTTTTGAATGGTATAGTTGACTACGGCGGTAATTAAAAAAGACAATGTGGCTGACCAGATATACCACAAGTGCAAATATTCAGTAAAGATATAAAGCAGGGAAAGATCAACCAAAAAAGCCAGACCGCCACCAAGGCAGTAATGAAAAAAACGAGAATTGTTTTTGATTAACTTCAATAAGAAGGAATAAATCATAAATCGTACAATTTACCCAATTTATTTTGACCCTAGATGAATTTTGTGGATAAGGAATCCCGTGGTTGTAGAAACTTACAGGGGATCACTCGCCCCGCAAGATACAGCGCGAGACTCGGGATAAATTTCTAAAAAATTAGGGAATTAAAAATATTTCTCATCTTTTGCGCGACCGAATCCCAGGTATATTTTTCTATAACCATTTTCTGGGCAGTCTCAACAACGCGCGAGACCTCATCAGTATTTTTTTCGGCTAGAATATATCTGATTTTGTCAGCAATACTCTCGGGATTTTTCGGCTGGCAAAACCAACCAGTTTCACCATCTTTCAAGAAATCAATAATGCCGCCAACTGGAGTAGCAACGACTGGAATTTTAGCGGCCATGGCCTGAACAAAAACATTACCGAAACCTTCGGTTAAAGACGGCCGAACAAAGACGTCGGCGATAGAATAATAATTTTGGATTTGGTCATAGGGAATGGCACCGAGAAAAATTATTTTATCTTGAAGGCCGAGTTTGACCGCTAATGATTTTAATTGGTTGGCAAGCGGACCAGCACCCAGAATCAACAAAGTAACTCGTAACTCGTAATTAGCCCGCCCCGCTTCTCGCCTCGCTGAGTCGAAGCGGGCGCTTGGCGAGGCTGGGGTAACTAGTAATTGGAATGCTTTGATTAAATCAGCCACGCCATTTTTTTTAACCAAACGCGAATCGGTGAGAATAATTTTCTCTTCTGGCCCTATATTAAGATTTTCCTTAATTTTGATTTTTGAATTTTGATTTTTGAATTTTTCTATATCAACGCCATTGGGCACAACACTAATTTCTTTTTTATAGCCATACTTTCTAGCTCTTTTGGCCAGAAAATTACTGATGACTTGGATGTAATCAGCCCGGCGATAAATATTTTTATAAAGCGGGCGCATATACCAAGTTTTTTTCCAAATATCAAAGACGGAATCTCCTTCCTGAAGCGTCAATAAAAACTTAACATTCGGAAACTTTTTCTTAAAGGATAAGGCGGCCAAGCCCGCGCGATTAGCCATAATTGACCAGACCCCCGAATAATTATTCTTTCGATGCAATTCTAGGGCTTTTTTGAAAGCCAATAAATGAAAAAGGTGTTTGCCGATCCGGCCCTTGCCGATGCGATAAACTTTCACATTGCCTAATTGTTCTTCGTCTTTTTGTTTGCCATCCAAATTGCAGGTAATCATTTCAAACTCAAAATCACCAACCAAGCGCTTGGTGATTTCTTGCACGGCTATTTCCGCGCCACCGATAAAAGGCAAATAAGTAAGCGAAAAAATCAAAACTTTTTGGTTTTTTTGCGCCATAGGTATTTATAATATAATTATCCTTTATTTGGGCGCTTGTGTCAAAAAAGCCCCGGATGGAGCCGAGGCAGACGGACTGGTTATTGATTAAGCAGCTGGGTAAGGCGGAATAAATTTTTCTCGGCGATTTCTTCGCCTGCGGCGATTATTTTTTGGGCTTCGGTAAATTGTGTCCACAGATAACGGCCAACTTCCGGGCTGAGGATAATATCGGCGCCGGAACAGCTATAGGCGGCCAATCTTTTTTGCATAATGCGCGCGGCGCTGTAAACGTTATTATACAAATCCTTACTCCCCTTTTTGGCATGCAGGTAACCGCCGCCGCGCTCTTCCAGATTGACGGCAATCACAAAATCGGCGCCTAATTTTTTGGCCAAGTCCACCGGTACCGGATCAACCGCTCCCCCATCAATCAACCAATGGTTGTCAATTTCAATCGGTTTGAAGACGCCGGGAAAGGAAATGCTGGCGCGGACCGCTTCCGGCAGATTGCCTGCGGTCAAAAAAACGCTTTCGCCGCTGGAGATATCGGTGGCCACGGCGCCAAAAGGAATTTTGAGGTCCGAAAACTTTTGGGCGCAACCGAGCTCCGATTGAATAAAATTTTTGATTTTATCACCGGCCACCAAACCACCGGAAAAAATCGACAGATCACTGCTCAGACGAATGATTTTTTTCCACTCAATGGCCAGATAAGTCTTTTCCAAAAGTTCAATATCACCATGGCTGGCATAAGCGCTGCCGATCAAAGCGCCCATGCTGGTGCCGGTGATGATATCAATGGGAATTTTATTGGCTTCCAGAACCTTGATGACGCCAATGTGGGCCAAACCCCGCGCACCGCCGGAACCAAGAGCGAGGGCGATTTTTTTATTATTTAACATATTCTTATGGTCCAAAATGTTTTAGCTCCTACAAATTTACAAATATTATACAAATATACAAATGGATGCTCGATTACTTTATTTTTTATATAACTGGTTAAGTACTATGACATGTTCATCCCAATTATATTTCTCTTTGGCTTGATGCAGGGCGGAAGCAGAAAATTTCTGGCGGGCATTTTCGTCGGTTAAAATTATCTTAATCTTTTCAGCCAAATCGTCAACATCGCCTGGTTTGGCCAAAAGCCCCGCTTCTCCGACTACCCCGCGCACACCGGGCAGATCAGAGGCGATGACTGGTTTACCAAAGCTCTCGGCTTCAGCCAAAACCAAACCGAAAGCCTCGGCTTTGGTGAGCGAAGGCAAAACAACTGTATCGGCCAGGTAATAATAACAGGGCAAATCAAGATCAGAAACGCGGGCCAGAAAAATAACATGATCATAAATGTTTAATTCCCTGGCTAGATCTTGATAAACTGGCCGGAGATCGCCCTCGCCGACGATTAACAATTTTGTGTTTGGCAGGGGCAAAAAATCTTGCGCCCCTGCGGATAATTTTTTTAATGATTCTAATAAAATATTCACTCCTTTGAAATAATGGGCTTTATCTAGGTTGCCAACAAACAAAATATTTTTAATATTGGGATGCCAGCTGATTTGCTGTTTGATTTCTTCCAGGCGGGAACGATTGAGATCACTTGGAGAATGGCTCACGCCAAAGGGAATCTCAATAAATTTCTTCTGATAATCGTAATAGATATTTTTTATTTCTGAATGAGCAACATAATCTAACGAGGCGCAAAAAACATGGTCGGCCATTTTGAACAAACTTCTTCTGACCAATCTGGTCGGACAGCTCAAAATTTTTAGAAACCAATTATTAAAGCTGGCATCCATGTGATAGAAGATGACCAAGCGCGCTTTGATAAGGCCGAGTTTTTTGCCAAACCAAAGCATTTCCTGAACGCCAAAGAACGGATAGTGCAGCTGAATAAGATCGAAATCTCTCAATTTTTTAATAATCTGCGGACAAAAACCGCCGTTGCCCAAACGGGGAAAGGCACGAGGATGTTCAACCTTGTATTTGTGCTCCCCCTCCCCTCCTAATTTAGGCGGGGTGGATTCTACGCCAACAGAAGACGGGGTGGTGTCGTGGTAATTTGACAACGTAAAAACCGTCACCTCGTGACCCATGTCAGCGAGACGGCGAACCTGCTCATGGGCGACATTGCCCATGCCGCCACGATAAGGAGGAAATTGACAAACTAAGTGAGCAATTTTCATAGTTAATACAAATTACAAATCAGTACAAATATACAAATAATTATATCAATCCCTTGTTTTTCGCTTCTTGAATAGCTAAATGGCAAATTCTTTTATGGTCTGACAAAATCTTTTTATTTTCCAATTCTTCTAATTTGAGAAAAACCATTTCTTGTCCTTCAAAACAATTAATTTTTTGTCTATCATCATAAACAGCCCAAAATATATGACGTCTGATCTTTACTCCGTCTGATCTAATAAAATCTTCTTCAAGAAGTGGATATAATTGCTCAGCAACATAACTGGTTTCTTCTTTTAACTCCCTTTTGGCTGTTTGCTCATAATTTTCGTCTCCCTCTTCCTTCTGGCCAGCAATATACGCCCAGTGATCCGGGTTGATTATGTCTGGGTTGTTATCCCTGTGCTGCATGAGAACTTCTCCTTTTCGATTTACCAGAACGACTCCAGCGTGTGCCATATATTTAAATCTTTTTTAACCACTGATCAAAAATTTCTTTTAGACTTATCACTTATCTCGCTTGCCTTGCTCGCCTCGCGTTGCCGTCAGGCGAAGCGGGCTTATTATTTTTTCGGCATATAATTGTACTCGGGTTTGAACATAGTCGAGGCCCAGGAGTCCGAACCGCCTTTCATATTGACCCGAATATATTTGGCCAAAAGCGGCTGGATGTCATTCAGTTTTTGCCAGCAAGCTTGAGCGATACGGCGGTAGGAAATATGGCCTTTAGAGCCGCTGCGGAGAGCAATAAAATGATGAAGTTCACGCAAATTCCAGGTAAATAAGGTGCGTTTGCGGAAAGCTAAAGGCACCACATATTGGGCTTCATTTGGGAATTCTGGCAACAATTTGTGATAAAGCTCGGCCGAGCGATCCATGACTTCTCGGAAATCTTTATCTAAACCGGCTTCTATAATTTCTTCCGGCAATTCATAGCCGTGAGAAACAGTGACTTTTTGATTGAGCTGGGTGGCCATGCGATGACGCTGGACATCGCGAAAAGCGCCATAGTCCATCAAAATATCAAAAGTATAATAAATGTTTTCCAACTCACGCAACGGCTGATCAAAATCAGCACGATTTTTGAGTGCGGTATCAATAACTTTTTCTTTTTCTTCCGGCGTCATATTTTTGACGCGCGCGTAAATTTGTTTGTGCGGTTCTTCGCTGTGGCGATATAACAAACTCGCGACTAATTTGTTTTCCGCGTCCGGGTCATAGGAAACAATTTCTACGGGATTGACCGATTCTGGTTCGGCCGTCAAAAATTCTTGGGCTAAGGTGGAAAGTTCGGTCGGTGTTTTCTGTAAATATTCGTTGGCGTTGGCAAATTTGATCAGGGTCGGGGTAATTTTCAAACTCTCTTCTTTCAGTCGAGCGCCAATAGCTTGCATCTCTTGGAGCGGATGAGAGAGTAATTTGACAATCGCGTGCTCAAATTCGCGGGCGTTGGCAGTCATGCCAAGATTGGTCAGCGTGGCAGTGGGTAATAAATAGCGGCTATTGTCGCAGACTCTAGCCTTGGTGATGACATTGTAAATTTTTTCATTTTGATCTTCGGGGCAAGGATATTTTTTGACGATAAATTCACGCAAAGGCTCATTGAGGCGCGTGTAAGTATCAAAAATATAATTCATGGTCGTCTCATAATCAACGGCGAATTTGGAGGCCATAATATTCTCGGGCTTATAATATTTGTCGCGATCAAAAATCTGATAACGGGTTGATTTTTCAGTATAGGAGGCCAGGCGATTGTCTTCCAAGACTTTGGTAGCGAGAATGGAAACATTCTCGATGGCCAGATGCAGAGTGGCATGCTCGGCCACACTGGAGTGACCATAGCCAACAACCCATTTTTCGTGAAAATCAGCCGATTTTTCATCAGTCAGCTCATCGGCGATATCTTTGAATGATTCGGGTGAGCGGGAACATTTGGCAAAGGCCACGGCCACAACTTCGGGCTTCAAGTGGTCGAGAGAGTAGATGTCGAGTTTGTTTTTTGATTCAGACATAAAAGTAATTTTAAAATTTTCAATTTTCAATTTTCAAACAATTTTTCAATGGGTTAATTTTAAAATTTAAAAATTGATGCATTGTTTGAAAATTGAAAATTCTGTAATTGGAAATTTTTATCATCTTCCGGTCGAGCCAAACCGCCCCTCTCCCCTCTCTGAATCAGACAATTCGACAGCCTCTTCCAAGTCGGCAATGACGACCGGGAAAATGACAAGCTGTGCGAGTTTGTCACCCTTTTTGATGGAGTAAGTTTCCTGGCCGAGGTTAATCAACTGAACATTATATTCGCCGCGGTAGCCGGCATCAAAAACGCCGCCCATGGTGTGGAGTCCGGCTTTTTTGGGCAAACCGCTTTTATCTTTGATAATAGCGGCGTAGCCGATTTCAAATTCCAGGGCGAAACCCAAATCAAACACCCGGCGTTCGCCCGGCTTCAGATCGTAATCTTCCAGAGAAAACAAATCTAGGCCAACATCGCCGGGATGAGCGTAACAAGGCAATACGGCTTCATCTTTTAACTTTTTTATCTTTAATTTCATAGCAGTGAAATATTATTACCTTTAAAATTCCTAATCAACCTAATTTCTAATTACTAATAAAATTCAAATGTCAAAATCCAAATTTCTAATCAAATCTAAAATCCAAATGACTAAATATTAGAGCTTTAGATTTTGAGCTTTGTTTGATATTGAAAATTGGGATTTAGGATTTTTATTAGAAATTAGTAATTAGAAATTAGAAATTTCAATCTGCTTATATTTTCCATTTTCTAATGTTCCTAATTTTACCTTCCCAACCCTGACTCTAACTAAATCTACTACCCGATACCCGCAAGCGCCGAGCGTGCGCCGGATCTGACGGTTCCAGCCTTGGTGGATAACAATAGATAATTTGGTGGGGCCAACTTTTTTGACAGTATCGGCTTTGGCCAGTCCTTCTTCTAATTTAACACCCTGCTTTAATTTTAACAATAACTCGGGAGAAAAGGGGCGCTCCAAAGTGAGCAAATATTCTTTTTCGTGAATAAAGCTAGGGTGAGTCAGGCGGTTGGTCAATTCACCATCATTGGTCAAAATAACCAAACCACGGCTGTCTTTGTCCAGCCGGCCAACTGGCCAGACTTTGGGCTTTGGGGGCACTAAGTCAATAACCTTTTTGTCGGCATGACGATCTTTGATGGTGCAGACGTAACCGAGGGGCTTATTGACGAGATAATAAACTTTTTGCGTGGCGGGGTGAATAATTTTACCGGAAACAGAAACTCTGGCCGTAACCGCGTCAACCTTTTGTCCCAGAACGGCCAAGGCGCCATTGACTTTGACGTGCCCTGAACGGATGAGCTCCTCGGCCGCGCGGCGGGAACATAGTCCGGAAGAGGCAATATATTGAGTGAGATTAACAACGGCCATAGTGAGAATAAAAGCGCTATCGAATTAAGCGCTTTTAAAAAATTAAAACTAACAAATGAGAATGTCAAAATTCAAATTTCCAATCAAGCTCAAATCTCAAATGACTAAAATTTGAACTTTTGATTTTGGGCTTAATTTGACATTGGAAATTAGGATTTGGAATTTATTAATAACAATGCTATAAAAAATAAGGTGCTTGTCTAGAACAGACAATTAATTAGTAATGTTTTTTGATAATTTTTTTAATAACCTTGGCCAAATTATCATCTTTCCGGTGGTTAAATCTAAATTCCATTTCTTTTAAGTATAAATAAAAGCGTTTTCTATCG
>JAAZMX010000048.1 GCA_012798565.1 Candidatus Kuenenbacteria bacterium | reverse complement strand
TTAGAATTAACCTTTGATTTTACCCAAAACTTTTACTTTGGGCAATTTATGGGTGTTACCTATGTATCTCATCTTCTGCATTCCCCAAAACAATAAACAATTTTTTCTTCAGTTTCTATTTATTTCTACTTTGTCTCAATTTATCTCATCCTCTTTCGCTCGCCCCTTACCCCCATGTTTAAAAGCTTATATGCTTAAATGTTAAATGATTTATATTTTATGGATTCCGTGTTATATTACCCTTATGATTGCTGATATTATCCCAACCAAAAAACTGCCCCGGAGCCTTTCTGCTCTCTCTTATCTGGTACCTGAAAACCTCTCTGGCCAAATCAAAGTTGGTCAGCTAGTCACTATTCCTCTGCGCGGCTCTTTTACCACCGGCGTTGTGGCAAATCTCCACTCCAAGCGCCCGCCTCGACATTTTACCCTTAAATATCTGACTTCTTTGGCCAGTGACAAAATAGTCTTTACCAACCAGCAAATCCAACTTTTTTCTTTGCTCTCAAAATATTATCTTTCCTCGGCCTCGCTCTTTGTCCATTATTCCCTGCCAAAAATTCTCCCCTCCGAGTGGCCTCTTTTGCCAGACCAATTGGCCAGTCGACGCGTCTCCTTCCGTCCTCGCCCGCCGCACTATTTCTGGTGGGCCACCGAAACCGACAAATACCATCATTATCAAAAATTACTCTTGGCCTCTGGCCCGGGGCAAGTCCTGATTGTTGTCCCCAAAATCACTGACATCTCTGCTCTGGCCGCCAAGCTTGATTTGTCTTCCCAAAAATATCTGCCCGTGCATAGTGACTTGCCACGCGCCGCCTATTTTCATGCTTGGCTCTCTGCTCTCAATAACCAAAAACAAATTTTTATTGGCACTCGTTCCGCCTGCTTCCTCCCCTTTTCCCATCTGCGTCTGGTCATTGTCGACAATGAACATTCTCCTGATCACAAACAGTACGATCTGACACCGCGCTATGAGGTCTCGCAAGTGTGCGAAAACAATTGTCGCCTCCACCGCGCCGAACTTATTTTTTCTTCACCAACGCCGAGCCTCGCCGGCTATTACCGCTTTCATCCCAAATCTCCCAAAACCAACCGACATATTGAGCTCGCGGATTTGCGCTATGAACTGGAAAATAAAAACTATACTTTCCTTTCTGACCTGCTCACAAACAGCATTGCCAAAGTTCTGTCTGACCAAAAAAACGTTTTCCTTTTTTTGAATAAAAAAGGCGCCGCTCGCTCCAACCGTTGCGCCGACTGTGGTCATACCTTTTTGTGCCCAACCTGCTCTCTGCCGCTCGTCAAACAAAGCGATAATCGTCTCGCCTGCTATTATTGCCAACACTTCGAAGATCTGCCACCCTTCTGCCCAGTCTGTGGCGGACCAAATTTCCAAAGCCTTGGTCTGGGCACCCAAAAAATCGCTACCTATCTCCGCCGTCTTTACCCCAGCCACTCAATCGCTGTTTTAGACAGTTCCACCTCCAATCAAAATATTTCTGAGAGCCAAATCGTCGTCGGCACCGAATTCGCTCTTGATAAAATCGATTGGCCAAAATTCGGTCTGGTCTCTCTCGTCAACGCCGACGAACTCTGGTATCACTCCGAATTCTTATCCAACGAACGCGCCTACCAAACCATCATTTCCCTGTTGACCCGCGCTCCCAAAAATGCTAAATTGATAATCCAAACTTTTTCTCCGGAGTCCGCGCTGATTCGGTCTTTGATTACTAATAATCCTCGCGAGTTTTACCAATCCGAGCTTCTTTTCCGAGAAAAATTCCGCTATCCGCCTTTTGTTTCCCTGGTCAAGATCAGCATCCAAAATCACCATTCAAATACCTGCCAATCTCAGGCCAAAAAACTCTACCAAAAACTTGTCAGTCTCCATTTGCCTGCTGAACTAAGCGAACCATTCCCGATTGCCCGCCAAAAGATACGCGGCCGCTTTAAATACAATCTAATCCTCAAAACCAAAGATCTCCCCTCGACTCTCTCGGCGCTTGAAAATCTGCCCTCGGACATTCTCATTGATGTCAATCCTCAAACCTTGCTTGATTAACTAATTTTAATTTTATGGCCCGCCTATCTATTATCACCATTCCCAAAAATGAAGAGTTCTTGCGCCAAGTCGCCAAAGATTTCGATTTAAACTTACTCAACGATCCTAGCTGGCAAAGCTTTATCCGCGACTTGACAGAAACTATGTACGCCGCTGATGGTGTTGGCCTGGCCGCGCCCCAAATTGGCCAATCACTACGCCTGATTGCCGTTGATTTGGAGGGCGAAGCGCAGATTATGATCAATCCGAAAATCACCAAAAAATCCTGGCGCCAAGCTACTGCCGAGGAAGGCTGCCTCTCGGTACCCAAATTTTATGGTCCGGTCAAGCGTCACAAAAAAATCACCGTGGAATTTTTTGATGCCCAAGGCCGACCCCAAAAAAAATCTTATCGCGATATCAGTGCTCGCATTGTCCAACACGAAACCGATCACTTGGATGGTGTTTTATTTATTGATAAATTGGTCAAATAAATGTCCACTCATCAACCCCAAATAATCTTCTTTGGCACTTCGGATTTCGCCGCGGTGATTTTGGAGCGTCTCTACCAATCCAAAACTGTTGATCTTGTTCTCGCAGTCACCCAGCCCGATCAGCCTGTCGGCCGCCATCAAACCCCCACTCCTCCGCCAGTCAAAATATTGGCTGACCAATTGGGGCTGCCAGTTATTCAACCCGCAAAACTGGATGAACAAACCGCGTTATTGCTGAAAAAATATTCCGCCGACCTTTTCCTGGTCGCCGCCTATGGCCTGATAATTCCTCATTATATCTTGGATATTCCACGCCTTGGTTGCCTCAATATCCACCCTTCCCTCTTGCCTCTCTATCGCGGCCCTTCGCCTATTCAGACTTGCCTGCTCAACGGCGATCAAGTAACCGGGATCTCTCTCATGCTCTTGGACGCTAAAATGGACCATGGCCCGCTTATTGCCCAGATTAAATCTCCCCTTGCCCCGGACGATAACTATGAAACTCTCGCCGCCAAACTAGCCGATCAAAGCGCCGTCCTTCTCCTTGACACGCTCCCAAAAATTTTTGCCAATCAAAATAAGCCCCAAGAACAAAATCATGCCGCCGCTACCTTTACCAAAATTATTACCAAGCAAGACGGCCAGATAGATTGGCATAATAATGCCCAAAAAATTTATAACCAATGGCGGGCCTATTTTCTCTGGCCGAGTATTTTCTCCCCTATAAAAATTAATAATCGAGATATCCTTATTAAATTTAATGAAATTAAAATCTCAAACGAACAGCCGCCGAACACCTACACCCCTGGTCAACTTTTGATTCATAACAAAAAACTCCTCGCTGCTTGCGGGAGCAATACTTATCTGGAAATCTTGCAACTCCAGCCTGAAGGCAAAAAAATAATGACAGCTAGTGAATTTATTAATGGCTACCTCAAATAAAACATACCGCTAGCTAATGCTGGCGGTATTTATATTCGTATATTCGTAACTGATTCGCCCGCCTGCAACGCTTATGCGCTAGCATTGCGGGCAGGTATATTCGTAGATTATTTCCTCACTTTCTTCGTCACGTCAAATCCCAGGTATTTTCCCAAAGCCAGTCTCGTCTGCGCTTCAATCGCCGGAATTGACCCGAAAACTACCATCGTCACCGGCACCAAAATCCATTGTAAGATTACAAAAATCCAGCGCCAAGCGCCTTTTTTTTGTTTAGACTGTTTGGGCATCATTGTTGTCGCCAAAATGCCACCAACAATAATTCCCGCCATTGAATAAGTCATGATTTTATCCAAAGCCAATGGTGCCTGCTGCACCAAAACGTCATTCAAATTTCTCCACGTTGCCACCTTGAGCGGCAGCCAACCCATAATAGTGATAATAATTGGCGCTGTCGCCCAAGATAGTTCACCTTCTACCAAAAGAAAAAGCATCCGAAACTTTTTAAACCAGCTGATCTCCTTGTGCTTGACCCAATTCATCACCTGATAAGGAAAATGTTCTACCGCTGAAGCCCAGCGTCTCATTTGTTTATACTGATATTTGACTGTTTCCCGCCAATTTTCGCCCAAAACTGTATCCATGCAAACTGGCACATAAATTGGCACCGTGCGATAATCCCCGCCATAGTGGTAAAAACACTGGATAAAAATGCGCGAATCTTCAACCACTGAGGCGGTATCCCAAAAATCCACTGCGTTCAGAGCCTCAAAACTCATACTGTGGGAAAAACAAGTCAATAGGCGCTCTGGCCGCCCCATTTCCGCCATCAACCAAAAAGTTGTTGAATTGGAAACTACCCGGCTGAAAGATGGTGCGTCCCAAATATTATTAGAATACAAAGCCATCGGCTGGTAAGCGGTCTGTACTGGCTTTTCTTGTTTTAAATAAGTCCACGAAAGACAAGCAAAAAAATTATCATGTGGCAAAGTGTCACTGTCGAACAAAGACAAAATTATCTTCTCAAAAGCCACACCGGCCGGCTTGATAATTTCTTCCCTGGCTTTAATCGCCGCCCAGCGGGCATTAGAGCCCTTACCCTTTAATTCCGTCGGTGGAGGTACTGGATGTACATAAAATTCCAAGCGAAAAAATAATTCCTGGTACTTTTCTTTGAGTTCCTCGGCCCATTTTTTATATTCCTCCAAATCACCCCCTCGCTCTTCTCTGGTCCAGATTACTATCATTTTTTTCTTATCATAATTACTTTCTGCCAACCGCGCTGTTGTTTCAAAAATCACCTCTTTTGGTTCCTTATAAGTTGGCAAAAGTACCAGATGATAAAGCTCCTCGTAGCCTTTTGTCTCTTCGAGTCTCTTTCGCCAATCGATCTTGATTGCCTGTCGATATCTGACATAGGAATAAACCAAATAAAAAACATAATAACCAATCCTGATTAGCCACAAAAAATCAAAAACTATAATTATATAAATGGCGGTAATCGGATCAATAAATGACAAAACAGCCACCAATAAAAAACAGATCCAAACCAAGCTGGCTGGTATACTCTCCAAAATTCTGTATTTAGTCCGATATTCCATAATTACTATTTTAACTCGCTCTCCCCATATCTAAACACTGTTGATCTTTTTTGTCCATCCTAAAAAAATAAAAGTAAAACTATACCCAAAACGATTCTATAAACCACAAAAACATTAAAATTAGTCTTTCTGACCAAAAATAAAAGTAGTCTTATTGATAAAATCCCCACCGCTAATGCCGCCAAAAATCCAGCGGCTAATGCTATAATTTCTTCTCCTCCGCCCACTGATTTTAATGAGCCCAAAAGTCCCCACAATCCCGCCCCAACCACGGCAGGCAAACCCGCCAAAAAAGAAAATTTCACTGCTACCTCGCGGTTTAATTTAACTCCGAGACCGCCAGCTATTGTTGCTGCTGATCTGGAAATTCCTGGCACCAAAGCGCATACTTGGGCCAATCCCACTACCAACGCCTGTTTATAACTTATTTCTGTTAACTGTTTTGTTACTGTTTCCGCCTTGCATGCTCTTCTGTCTGCCAGATATAAAACAATCGCCCCGATAATCAAGGCCCCGGCGACTATTATTGTGGAGCGTAAATTTTCCTCAATAAATTTTTCGCCCCAAATTCCCGCTATCGCTACCGGTAGAGAGGCTAAAATTATCGCCCCCGCCAATCGCCAACTCTGACGCCCCTGTTCTTTGTTTTGCGGTTTGCCCAAGCCGATTATCAAAGTCCAAATCTCGCGCCGCAGAGCTATTACCACTGCCAGAGCAGTGGAGAGATGAATCATCGCGTCAAAAGCCAATCCCGGCTCCTGCCAACCAAAAATTCTTGGTACCAATATTAAATGCCCGCTGGATGAAACGGGCAAAAATTCTGTTATTCCTTGTATTATTCCGAGTCCTATCGCTTCCCACATATATTTATTTTTCCAAAGAAATCACCTGGCCCGGGGCCAATGATTTGGCCAAACCTTCGCCACTACCCGCCGCCTGGCTGACCACTGGTGTTATCGGCTTGACTACCTGTGGCCTGATTACTCCGTCATCATGCTCTACTGGTGACGGCGGTACGTTTCTTTTGGGCAGAGCCTCTGCTACGATCTCCCCAGCCTTAAATTTTTTCAAACACTCCTTGCAAAAAACATTGCGCTTATCGTCAGGTTGAAATTTAATATTGACCATTTTACCACAATTGTCACATACCGCCTGAATTTTACCCTTGCCCTCTCTTTCCTCTTCGTTCTCCTCTCTCTTTTCCTCTCCTCCCACCTGCTTAGTCACGTAATCGGCTTTGAATATTGCTTCATCGCCATCGAGCTTGGCCTCTTTTGCTACCGAGCCCATTGTTTCTTCTAGACCCGTCCAGCGCATTATCTTTTCTTCCACCTCGGCGCGGTCATTGGCATATCTTTCACGCGATACGGCGATTACCTTCTCGCGAATACCCTTTTCTTCTGTCTTGATCGGTGGCAAAGTTTTGGCCGAAAAAGGCTTCGAAGCCACTCCGTCAATCATTAACTTCAAATAAATTTGGTACTTGGTCAAATTGACTAGATCTTCCTCTACAAAATACGGCTCAAATTCTTTAATCATATCCTCGGCATCTGGTGCTCCTACCCTAAAAAGGACGATTGTCCCCACATTGCCAAATACCGCATCTTTGACCTTCGTCACCCGGCCGCCGCCGCTCATGCTGGTCAGCTGCGCGATATATTGATGCGCCATGATCAAATTCAAGCGATACTTTCTGGCCTCAGATAAAATATCCGCGAATGATTCGGTAGCAAAATTTTGAAATTCATCCACATATAAATAAAAATCTTTTCTCTCCGTCTCTGGAATATCCACTCGGCTCATGGCCGCCAATTGGATCTTGGTGATCATCATCGCTCCCAGTAATGCCGAATTGTCCTCGCCAATTCTTCCTTTGGATAAATTCAAAATTAAAATCTTTTGGTTATCCATAATTTCTCTCATGTCAATGGTCGACTTGGTTTGTCCGACAATATTTCTGATCACTGAGCTGGATAAAAACTGACCCACCTTGTTCTGGATCGGCGCAATCGCTTCGGTCCGAAACCGTTCGTTATAATTGGCGTATTCCTCCACCCAAAATGTCTTTACCACTGGGTCTTTGACCTTACTGACAATCTTTTTACGATAATCCTTGTCCACCAATAAACGCATAATTCCAAGCAAAGTATTACCGGGTGAATCAAGCAAGGCCAGAATACAATTGTTTAAAATATATTCCATTCTGGCTGACCACATATTGGCCCAAATCTTGGTAAACACACCCATTAATCCGGAACTTACCAAATGCTTGTATTCATCATCCACGTTTTCCAAAATGTTAAAAGCAATTGGATGCTCCAAATCAGACGGGTTAAAATAAACCACATCGTTGATTCTTTTGGCCGGCACAAAATCCAATAATTCTTCCACCAGCTCACCATGGGGATCAACTACCGCCAAACCCTCACCCCGCTGAATGTCCTGAATAATCATATTGGACAACATGGCTGTTTTGCCCATGCCGGTTTTCCCTACCACGTAAAAATGGCGACGCCGGTCATCACGTTTAACGCCAAATTTTCTCCGCTCATTGCGGAAATTAGTTTCGGCAAAATAGGTTATGTCATTGCTTTTTGGGTCAGCCATATTATCTATCTACTTCTAATTATTTCTTAATATCTCCATTTATTTCAATTTATTTTCATTTGTTTCAATTTTTCCCTACTTCTTTCCATTAGTCTCTTTTATACCGGCAGATTAGCTGGTGGCTCAGCCTTTACGCTCTCCCTATGCGCTACCATATAATCCTCAACATTATCCTGGCTGTTTTGCTCTTCAAAAACAGTATCTGGCAAATCCACCGGCGGCGCTTCCTTCTTGGATTCCACTCTCTTAACACCCTCGCGTACCGCTTCTGGTACTGGAAAGTGATAAACCGAGGCAAGCTCTTCAATATTTAAAATAAATCCAGCACCCCAGCCGCCCATTTGGCTCCGATTAACAAAATTCCTCAAAATATTATTCTGCTTGATAACCACTCGCTTTTTGACAAAAAAATAGTTAGCTTTGGTCATTGTCTTCATTATAGGCATAAAAGAATTCTGATCAACCGCGGTAAATTGATGCAACATGCCGATTGATGCTCCCGCCCCGCGCGGTTTAACCAATTTGCCTTTCTTGCCAAGATAAACAATACGCAATTTGGTACGATAGGCAATCTTACTGATCTTCAAGGTAATACCATCAATTACATTGCGTTCTTCCGGTGTCAAATAGAGCATTTTATTGGGTAAACCATTCTCTTTTGCTATTTTCTCCTCTTTTCCCATTTCATAACCCAAACCATAAACAATAAATTCCTGTGCCAAATTAGCAACATAATGTAATGGCGCTAGGGCCGCGGCTAGTAACCCCCCTCCACCACCGCCCTCTGCTTTGGCTCCAATCATCTTATTGATTATCTTATAACCTTCCTTTTTCCAGCTGTCTTTTATCGGCGTAATAATCAACTGCATCCATAATTCTTCTTCTTTCCCTATTTTGTTAAACACTTCTAGCATAGAGGCCATCGGGTCAGCAAACGTCTGGGTTAACTTATCTTCAAAAAACGGATAAGTCTTGATCGGATAAGGAGATGGTTTGGCTAAAGTAAATTCCGTCCCCCATAAATCATGTTCGTCAGAAGGAAATTTTAAATCTTTGTATCTTAAAGTATAGTCCTCCACCTCGGCAATTTCTGCCTTGGGATACTGGGCGTAAACCGCGGCCTCTACGATATCCTTATGGCTTCTTGGCACTCGAATCAAAAATTGGGTGTAACCACCGATACTGACTATCTCCAAACTAAATGCTAATTGAAATTTTCCCTCAACATACTTTTCCACCAAATTATTACTTTCATAAAATGGCCACATGGCCGCGAATAAGTGTTCCACCGCTTTGACTGATTGTAGATTTTCCTTGGGGATATCAATCGCCAAAAGAGCCCACTGCACCCTGCCAAGATATTTTCCCTGTATATTGTCCACATATATCCACCATAAACCACGAATAACCACAAAAACAAAAATAACCCAGCCACCCTTTAAAAACAAAATCACCATGATCTCCGCCGGATGATGGGCCCCTAAATCCAAGACTAACGCATCCATGTTCTGAATAATTGCTTGAAAATCAAAAGACATAATTACTTTTTGGGAAAATTTAAAATGCCACAATTGCCACATTCCGCTTCCTGCTGCTGGGCAATTGTGGCATTTTAATTATACCACCTTAAACCTGTTTTCTCAAAGTATATTCGCCAGTTTCTGTCCTCTGGAAAATATCCTTATCCGACAAGGTAAGACCGATGCTCCCTTCCTTGACCTTGCGGTATTTCAAAACTTCTTCCACAATCTCTTTTTTTGTTAATGGCTTACCGACCTTGGCCAAAATTTCCACAATCACCTCAGAAATCACACCCGGCTTATAACCCCATTCCGCTAGGGCATAAATACCCCTGCCTACCAAAACGAAACGACTATCTAAGATCAATTCATTATGGACGGTCGCCGGGTGGGCGACTTTTTTGTCAAAAGATTCCTCATTTATTTTCTCGGTTATCTGGCGATAATGCATCGGCTGTCCATATTTCAAAAGTACTAAATAAATCTTATCCCTCATTCTCTTAGGGTTTACTGAGCGCCAGTCAATCATTCCCCATTTATCAAATAAATTTTTCTTAACATACTTACTCACCTCCAAGCATGAGTGCACCGCCGACTCCCAGCTTTCCAATTCTGTCATAAGGATTCTTTGCTCATCGTTTATCTCCGCCTCTAATTCTTTGATAATCGTCACTAACTCCAAGGGCTCATTTTTTTTCATCAAAATACCCTTGATCCCGTCAACCACCTGTTCATAATGTTTCAACTCCTTATCCTTTATCTTCCAGGCTTTTTCCGTCTGGATTATTTCCACCGGCTCCACTTGATCCACTAAAAATTTTTCTAAAATAAACAACAAACAATTCTTGGCACTCTGTTCGGCCTCCTCTCCTAAAAATTCATCAATCAACATCACTTCTGAACTAATATAACCATGACGATTTATATATTTTATAATTAATGAGGATAAATCAGCCAAACATTCTTTCCAGTCTGGAGACTGCTTGGCTTTGGCAACCGCGTTGTTTTCAATCTGCCTCACCCGTTCTCTCGTTATATTTAATCTCTTGCCAATTTGTTCCAGTGTTTGGCTTTCCTCTCCCAAAATACCATATCTAGACTGCAAAACATCTTTTTCTCTCTGGGTTAAATCTTTCAGTAAAAAATCAACCAACTCGCGCGGATTTAAGTCAGCTTTTTTTTGTTCATCCTGAGATCTTATGATTTTTTCCAAAATATTATCATTTACTCTATTTTCCATATTGTTATCTATTGGCTAATATTAGCCCCCAAAAAACACTACTTCAAAAATAAAAAAGTATTTTTTTCTACTTAAAGGTAAATATATCAAAATATTGAATATTTGTCAAATATAACACTTTCACCAACCTTCTGTCCTTGACCTGAACAAAAATATTCTATATAATGAGTGTCAAAGAGGCTCGTGCCTTTTTATTTATGGGGACGCTTCTAATTGACTGAATCTGCCCGTAATAATTGCCAACCAAGTTGGTAGCCTTGCCAAAACTACCACACAAATAAGTGTCAAAAATCTAATGAGCTCCGCCAAAAGGGCCGTCGGCAATTTCGTTGCCGCCTTGACCCCGGCTTATGCTCACGCCGTAGTTTAAATCCTACTGCCATCTCCCCCGAAAACCTGTGACGGGATCGGAGGTGCTATATATTCGGGTTTAGATTGATACTGGCGCCCGGCCATTCTCAATTGAAACATTTCCGGGCTATGAGTAGAAAATTTTTGCCGGTTTTTATCTTCTACCCCAGACCCAAACACGGCTAAGTTAGTATCCAATTATTATCGGCTTTTCAAGACGCGGGCGCACTACCCGCCGTCTCCACCAACTATTCTAAATTTATCCTGACCCCAATAGACATCGGGGAAAGCCTGCCGGCCGGCCGGCAGGGATCCCGTCTAGATAGCAATGACTGATAATTAACTCAACAAAAAATTAATACGGGGATTCTCTAACCAGGACAAGCTTTCGTAAACAACCAGCCACAAAATTATGCAAAGACGTTATCATAAACCCAAACCCCTAAAAGAGGTGGTCAAAGAATTAAGGGTTAACCAAAAAATCACTGCTCCGGAAGTCCGCTTGATCGACTCCTTGGGTAATAATATCGGCGTCGTCAGCCTAGCTTCCGCTCTCCAAAGTGCTGCGGACGCCGAGTTGGATTTGATTGAGGTTTTTCCGCTTGCTTCACCGCCAGTTGTGAAAATCATGGACTATGGGCAATATAAATATGAGCTTGAAAAACAAGGCCGCAAAAACAAAGCCCACCAAAAAGTTTCTGAACTAAAATCTGTCCGCCTTTCCTTCCGCATCAAGGGCCAAGATCTGGAAACCAAAAAAAAACAAGCTGCTGAATTTTTGGCTGCTGGCCACAAAGTCAAAATAGAAATAATCCTCAAGGGCCGAGAAAAAGCGCACAAAGATCTTGCCGTCAATAACCTCAAAGCTTTTATTAACGCACTTGGAGCCAATCTCAAAATCATTCAACCTGTCACCTGCCTCGGCGGCCAAATCACGGCCATTGTCTGTCAATAATCTTATCTTTAATTTATCTTTATAAACCATATGGGCAAACAAAGAAAAACCATCCAATCTATCGCCAAGCGTTTCCAAGTCACCAAGGGCGGCAAAGTGGTCAAGCTCAAAGATAGCAAAAATCACTTCAATGCCAAATCATCTGGCTCTCAAAAAAGAAATCGCCGTCGCGATTTGACTTTGGCCAAAACCGATGCTAAGGTAATCAAACAAATAATTTAATTATAAACTTATGCCACGAGTTAAAAGGGGTGTTATTCATAACAAAAAAAGAACCCGCATTCTCAAGCTTACCAAGGGTTACCGTTGGGGACGCAAAAACCTGATCAAGCAAGCCATTACTGCCTCACATCTCGCCGGTGCTCACGCCTTTGCTGATCGGCGCAAGAAAAAAAGTGTTAATCGTGCTCTCTGGCAAGTAAAAATCAATGCTGCTCTGAGACCGCAGGCTTTGTCATATTCCAAATTTATTCATCTCCTCAAAGAAAAAAACATTGTCTTGGATCGCAAAGTTCTCTCTACTTTAGCCGAAAAGTATCCGGCTGTTTTCGAACAATTGGTCAAAACAGTCAAATAGATTCAAACTTTTAAAACCGCTCCGAATTCACTTCGGAGCGGTTTTAATTTCTGTCTCTCAAAAACCTTATTGCCTATCCAAAATCTGACGCAGCTCATCAATACCAAGAGCGTAATTATAAACCTCATTGCCAATAATCAAATATGGAGTAGCATCAACTCCAAAGTTTTGTCCATCAGTCAATCCCTCGCCCACCAAGCCAAGCGTCTCTTTATTATCAAGACATCGGTTAAACGAAGCCAAATCCAAATCTAATTGCAAGGCTATCTTATTATAAAGTTCCCGCCCCAAACTTGCTTGGTTGGCAAATAAATAATCATGGTATTGCCAAAATTTACCCTGCCGTTCAGCGCATCTAGCTGCCAAGGCGGCATTCTGGGCTTCCGCGTGAAGCGGGTTGGGGAAATCCTTCCAAATTAATCTAACCTGGCCACTATACTCCGCCAAAACTTCGGCCAAAGTACTCTGCATCTGAGCGCAATAAACGCACTGAAAATCGCCAAATTCTATAATCCTTATCCTGGCCGTACTCTCTCCCCAAACCGGATCAGTTGCCCGCAGTAAAAATTGTTCTCCTGCCGTAATCAAAGGATCGCTTGTGGTTTGGACATTATCGCTAATATTTTTTATCTCTTTGACCCCGCTAGGCACCTGCTGGTTATTTAAACCAAATATTCTCCCCAGCCCCGCCGCCAGAACAAAAAAGGCCACCAAGGCCAAGACGGAAAAAATAGTCCAGGGAACAACCTTGTAATTATTCATAATTTACTTCAATCTTATATAATAAATTTCACTGGTAAAATTATCCCAAAAATATAACTTACGGCTGTCATCGCTGACAAACAACTGGCGCACTTGAAATTTCTCCAAGGCTTGTGACAAAACTGGATAAGCCAACATCTTCTTTATCCCGGTCCTCAAATTTATCTGATAAATCACATCAGAGCTTTCATTTATCAGCTCCGGGTACAACCCGGCAGCCTGTGGCAAATCAACTGGTACGGCGCAATAAACATTCAGCCCATCGGCAGCAAAAACACATTTGCTCGCCCAGGTTGTTAAACCCAGACTGAAATTATTATTGCCAATGCTGTCACCAGCCCCGTCTGCCACCCACAATGTTGGGTTGTATTGATTTCCAGCGGTCACGACACTATACAAAATTTTATCTCCCCTGGGCGACCAGATACCCTCAAAATTTGAGCCATCTACTTTTAGCGATTTAAAATTCTCCCCATTTAAACCGACAAAAAATATTTCTTCCTGTTCCAGGCCAATTGGTTTGCGGTAAAGAGCCACTACCTGATTATTTGGCGACCAATCAACGATAACTTTGTCTCCCTGATCGCCAATTGGCTCTATCGCCTCTGCTTTGGTTGTCGCCACGTCAGAAACGACCAGCCAATTGTCGTCCTCGTTGTCCGTCACGTATTTATAAGCGATACTTTCCGCTGATTGGTTAAAAGACAAATCATCAGCCCCTGTTGGCAGGGTTGTCTTTTTACCGGTGGTGAAATCGTAAGTAATCACCGCTCCATCAGGGTACTGCAAAGCTACTTTCTGACCGCCAGAAGCCCAGGTCACTTCTTCCACAAAAGGAAATTCCTCGTCCGACAAAGCAATCTTCCTTCCATTGTCCACATAAATCCGGTAAAATTTATTGTCCTCAGCGCTCAAAAAATTGAAACCATCTGCCTCTTGGCTGACACTTTTTATTTCCATGCCTTCGCTCAGAGTATTTGCTTTGGTAAAAGCGCCCTTGGCCACCTCGCTTACCTCCACTGCCTGGATTTCTTCACCACTCTCGCTAGTCGCTCCACCTGTTTGTTCCCCCCAGCTCTCAGGCAACCTTCCGCCCCCTTCTGCTATATTGCCTTCCCCGCCTTCTCCGCTACCCGGTAAGTTGCCGCCGTATTGTCCGGTATTCGTTGGTGGTTGGCTAACATTAGCGCCAGGCCGAATGAATATCAGCCACACTACCCCAAAAATCAGGGCCAAACTGACCAATACCAAAAGTATCGCCAAAAAAATTCTTTTGTAATTCAAGGCTGGCAGCATATTTTATTTCCAAACTAAATTATTCACTTTCCAACTAGCATTTATCTTTAATAGTTCCACTTCTGCCTCTTGGCTGTAGCTGGCCTGGCCAGAGTCATCCACCCTGGTCCGCCTGGTGTTAACTAAAACCTTAGCACTTTCGTCCGTTATTTTTACTTCTTCCACCTTTAATACCTTTGTGGTTATTCTTTCCTGATTACTCTCCAGGTTGCTCATGTTTCTCTTAATTAATTCTTCTGACCAATTTAACATCTTCTGGGTCATCAGTGGTTGTAAATCAATGACATTTTGAAATTGAGCGCCCGGTGAATAAGTGCCAATCATCTCCACAAAAAACTTAGCCCTATTTATAACATCAACCTTGGCTTGTTCCGCCGGATCAACTGGCTGTTTGTTTATATTGACTTCCCCACCCCCGGTTTGGTTATTAATATTTCCCTCGCCGGCTGGCAACTGGCTGCCCATATTACTATTGGTGGCAACATTGCTATTATTAACATCAGTCCTCTCTTGTTTCTGGCTCAAATAAAACAAGACTCCGCCTACTGTCAAAGCCGCCACTAATACTATTATTAAAATTATTATCAACTTCTTTTTATTCATATCTCTTTTTCTTTAAATATTATTCTACTCTCCGCCCGCTTCAACGCTTTAATATTTGGTGCTTGTCTAGAACAGACAATTAATTAGTAATGTTTTTTGATAATTTTTTTAATAACCTTGGCCAAATTATCATCTTTCCGGTGGTTAAATCTAAATTCCATTTCTTTTAAGTATAAATAAAAGCGTTTTCTATCGA
>JAAZMX010000047.1 GCA_012798565.1 Candidatus Kuenenbacteria bacterium | reverse complement strand
TAATCCAGCCACAAACCATTGGCTTTGGCGATTTCGGCATAAGAATAGGCGCTGTCCTTCAGACGGCGTTCTTGAGTTGCCGGATCAATTGCCACCAAACCAAATTTGGGACGGTAGCCCTCGGCCCATTCATAATTATCCAAAAGCGACCAGTAAAAATAACCGCGGACATCAACGCCCGCTTGACTGGCATAATAAACCTCCTCTAGATGTTCGTGGATAAAACGCGCGCGTAAATCGTCATCATCGGTGGCAATGCCGTTTTCGGTGATATATATGGGCTTTCGGTAATCAGACAAATCAGCCAAAACTTCATAGAGGCCATGGGGGTTCATCAGCCAATTAGTGTCGGTAAGACGGCGGCCATCACTAGTGGTGGTCGATTGCTCAAAGAAGATGCGACGACGATTGAGACGCACGGGGAAATAATAATTGACGGCTATGAAATCGTGGAGTTTTTTACCAGTCAGAAGATAAAAACCATGATTGGAAATTTTGTAAATCAAAGCGGCGGAAAGTTGGTCCCACAAACTATGCTTCCGATAATTGACATATGATTGAGCGTCATTAGCAAAACCGACAGCCGCCGAACGGTGGAATTTATTTTGAACCGTGGTATGAATAATTTTGTAAGCACGACGATGGGCGCGAGAGAGGTGCCAATAAACACGTAACCCGGAGAAATATTTTTTCTGGAGTGGTATCCAGATGCCGAGAGAATAACCGCAAAAAAAGTAACTACCTGGTTCATTGATAGTCAACCAGAAATCAACCAGGTCACCTAGTTCTTCCGCAACAAAACGAGTATAGCGGGCAAAATATTTAACCGCGCGCGGATTTGTCCAGCCGCCTTTAAGGGCCAGCCAGCCGGGATTGGTGAAGTGGTGCAGGGTGAGAAAAATTTTGATGTTTTTGCTCTTGAGTTCCAATAGCATGACGCGATAATGGGCCAAGACCTCACGATCCCATTGGCCCTCTTGGGGCTCTAATCTGGCCCATTCTAAAGACAAACGATAGGCATTGGTGTTTATTTTTTCCAAAATAGCGAAATCCTCGGTGTAGCGCTCATAATGATCACAGGCTTGATTGACAGGCGGGATTTTCTCTAGCGCTTGGCCACACCAAGACAATTTATTTTTATATTTAACAAAAAAATCCGGCGACCAATCATTCTCGTGGCAATCCCCTTCCACTTGGTGAGAAGACGTGGCCGTGCCCCACAAAAAATTATTCGGGAAATGAAGAAATTTTTTGATCATAAATTAGATAATAAAATACATACCCAGGGCGATTAACAGAATGGCGATAATTTTTTGCGCGAGCGCGGCGGCGGAAAGATTTTCTTTTAAGACCTTGGGGTGATAATGAGTCAGATAGACCACGGCGATAAAAATGAAAACGTATTGCACGCCTTGCAGGGCCTGGACCAAAGAAACTGAGGCGATGGCCGTGGCATATTGAATCAGAACGGCGGAAGCGCCGCCGCAGGCCTGGCCGAAAAGAAAACGACCGCGGACATTGGAATTATTGTCCTTGGGTGGATGTAATAAATCCCGACGATTGGCGGCCCAGAGCATAGGCAACATAGCAGTGATAAAAACACCAAGGCGCGTCCAAACAAAACCGGAGAAAAAAGGTTGGTGGTTATAAACATCCTTGGTCAAAACATATGACAAACCGTAAAAGAAAGCGGCGGGTAGAGCCAGCCAAAGGGCGCGGCGCAATTGCGGAGCGCGATCTTTACTGAAAGTTAAGGAAATAATAAAGGTGCCGATAATAATCAAGGAAAAAGCGACCATCTGCCGACTGAATAACCTTTCGGCCAAAAATAAATAAGCTAAAATAAAAACAAAAACCGGAGTCAGTCCCCCGATAATGGGAGTCAGACGGGAAGCGTCTTCTTTTTTTAGACCAAAAAACATGAGAAATAAACCGATGGCGAAAGTGGCGCCGACCAGCAAACTAATGATCAACTGTGACCAGCCGGGCCAGGTCAAACCGAAGGGCAAAATAAAAACCATCAAAACAGCGCCCAGGGCGGCGATATAAAAAGTATAAACGAAGGGATTTTTGACATCGCGTTTGAGCAGGGTCTTGTCGACAACCATGGCGATGGCATTGAGGAAATAGGCGATCAATGTAATTAATAGCCAACTCATATTTAAATAGTTTTCAGTTGTTAAATTCTGATAAAAAAATCAAAATGTCAAAATCCAAATTTCCAATCAAGTTCCAAATCCAAATTTCTAATATTTAGTCATTTGGATTTTGAGCTTTGCTTGACATTGGAAATTGGGATTTTGGATTT
>JAAZMX010000046.1 GCA_012798565.1 Candidatus Kuenenbacteria bacterium | reverse complement strand
TTAATCTATTTAACCAAAAATTAACAGAATGGTTAATTCATTACAATTTTGAACGACCACACCAAACTTTAGATTATCTGCCACCGATTAACTTTAGCTTTAGATATCACCATGTGTTACCTATGTACCCGTCTAGTACAAGTCCTTGACCTTTCGCTTATGAAATGGTAATTTGGAAGCGGATCCTCGCCATGGTTTGGCAGGGTCTTCTACGAGTGCTTTTCACCGAAGCTTTCGCGCCGCCTTTCGGGGCAGTTATTACCACCAGTTTTTTGTCTGGTGGATGCTCGGCGGCGCGAAGCTATTTTACCACCTCACCCTGGTGGCCCCGGTTTCTCCCGTCTTTGTCCAAACGGGAACACAAACAAAAAATCAATCAAAAAATAAAAATCCACTCTATTTTTCCGAGTTGATCTCCCGCGAGTTCAGTTCAGAAAAAGAGTGGATTTTTTAATATAATTTCCAAGCTCTAAGAAACAAGATACAAACAAATCAAAAATCCTAATTTCCAATATCAAACAAAGCTCAAAATCCAAAGCTCTAAATATTTTGGATTTAGGATTTTGTTGGAAATTTAGATTTTGATATTTGATATTTAGGAATTTCAAAGGGCGTATGCTAGGCTGCTATACGCCCTCTACATATCTACATTGTTTCTACTAATCTATTCCCCATTACCACATTCCTTATTTGAACACACCTCTCCGCCCTTGCCGCCATTGATCATGAGACTCCCGCACTTCGGACACTTCTCTCCAGTTGGTCTGGCCCATAGCGCGAACTTACATTTCGGATATTGGTCGCAAGCATAAAAAGTTTTCCTGGACTTGGTTTTCTTGGCCACAATTTTTCCCTTGCCGCATTGCGGACACCCTATCCCCGTGTCTTGATCCAAGGGTTTTGTGTTCTTACATTTGGGAAAACCGCTGCAAGCCAAGAATTTTCCAAATCTTCCTTGGCGGATGAGCATCGGCTCCCCGCATTTTTCACATTTGATATCGGTCATCTCTGGTTCTTGCTTTGGAGACTCTCCACTTGCTCCGTTTGATCCACCGCGTGGCGCATTATTATCACCTGCCATTTGTTTGGTATTGCGGCACTTGGGAAAAGCGCTGCAAGCCAAAAATTTTCCAAACCGGCTGGTGCGTACGATCATTGGCGCCCCGCATTTCTCGCATATTTCATTTGTTTCCTCAGGCTCCATTACATCTGCCTTTTTTATTTCCATATATTTTTTTTCTAAATTTTTTTCAAAAGGACCATAAAAATCACGGAGCAATGGCACCCACTTTTTCTTGCCTTCTGCCACCTCATCCAGCCCCTCTTCCATTTCGGCGGTAAATTGATAATCGACTATTTCCGGGAAATGTTCTTTCAGCAGATCAGTCACCACAAAAGCGATATCCTGTGGGATGAACCGGCCGCTTTCGCGTTTGATATAATTTCTCTCTTGGATGGTGGAAATAATTGGCGCATAGGTTGACGGCCGGCCAATGCCCAGCTCTTCCAATTTTTTTACCAAACTGGCATCATTGTATCTCGCCGGCGGTTCGGTAAAATTTTGTTTTGGTTCCAATTTTTGAAGCGTTAATTTCTCATTTTTTTGTAAGGCCGGCAATTCATTTTCTTTGCCACTGCCATAAACCTTGAGCCAGCCGGGGAATTTTATTACATTGCCGGTGGCGTGGAAAATATATTGCTTGGCTGCTATGTCGGCGCCAGTGTTTTCGGTTCTAGCTGCTTTCATTTGCGAGGCTACCGCTCTGGACCAGATCAGGTTATAGAGCTTGTATTGCTTGTCGTCTAGATAATCTTTTATTTTTTCCGGCGTAGCCAAAACGTCGGTCGGCCGGATCGCCTCATGCGCTTCCTGTGCGCCCTTGGATTTGGTTTTATAATAATGCGGCTTTTCCGGCAGATATTTTTCGCCCACCTCTTCCTTGATATATGCGCGCGCCGCGGCCACGAAAGAAGCGGACAAATTTAATGAATCAGTTCTCATGTAAGTGATGAGGCCGGTTTGTTCTTTGCCGATTTTTACTCCTTCATAGAGTCCTTGTGCCAAATACATTGTCTGTCTGGCTGAAAATCCGAGTTTATTATGGGCCTCTTGTTGCAGGGTGGAAGTCGTGAATGGCGCCGGCTGGTTTTTAATTGTTTCTTTTTTCTCTATTTTGGCCACCAGATATTCTGCCCCCTCGAGATTTTTGAGAATCGCCTCGATTGTTTTCTCATCTTTTAATTCCAGCTTATCCAGTTTCTTATTGTCAATTTTTATTAAACTGGCCGTCAATTCCTCACCTCGATTGGTTTTCAAAATCGCTTTGAGCGACCAATATTCCTCGGTCTTAAAATTTTTAATTTCCATTTCTTTTTCCACGATGAGTCTCACCGCCACCGATTGTACCCGGCCAGCAGACAAGCCTTTGGCCACCTTTTTCCATAAAAATGGCGACAATTTGTAGCCGACCAGACGATCAAGAATTCTTCTCGCCTGCTGGGCATCCACCAGATTTTTATCAATCTCGCGGGGATGTTTGAGCGCCTCCATAACCGCACTCTTGGTTATCTCATGAAAAGCGATCCTCTGGTAAGGCAACTTTGTTTTTCCGCTCTCGAGTAGTTTCAAAAGATGCCAGGAAATTGCTTCCCCTTCGCGGTCTTCATCAGTTGCGAAGTAGATTATTTCCGCGCCTTTAGTCATTTTTTTGAGGCTATCAACAATCGGCTTTTTGTCTTTACTGACCACATACTCCGGTTCGAAATCAGCCTCTGTCTTGACCCCCAGTTTTTTGGTTGGTAAGTCGCGCACATGACCGTAAGAAGAGGTAATCTTAAAATCATTGCCCAAAAATTTGGCAATGGTCTTGGCTTTGGTTGGGGATTCAACTATGACTAAATTTTTCATGTTTTTATTATTACTTATTTGGCGTAAGGTAAATAGGTTAATCGCAAATATATAATAAATTAAAATGTCAAAATCCAAATTTCCAATCAAATCCTAAATCCCAATGACTAAATATTTAGATTTTGGATTTCGGGCTTGATTTGATATTGGAAATTAGGATTTTTAATTTATATGAAACAATTATAGATGTTAGCGACCGACTATGAATTATCTCTCAGTATCTTTTCTTCGCTGATCCATCTCTTGCGCAGTTCCCCGGCCAGGAAAAAAGAACCGGTGATTAGTACCAAATCGTCCTTGCCCGCTTCTTTTAGGGCAGACTCCAGGGCCGCCCAAGGATCAATCTTTATCTCCGCTTTCAACTTTCTATTATTTATTAAAAATAAATTATACAGCAATTTCAGATCTACGCAAGCGCGGCTGCCGTTTAGGTGTCTCGTGATGAATACCTTATCCACGGCCGGCGCCATCATTTTGACAATCTTTTTTTCGTCCTTGTTTTCATTCAAAGCAAAGACCAAAACCAACTTCCGGTAAGAAAAATTTTTCAGACTTTCCGCAGTTGATTTTATTTTATCAGGATTGTGCGCTCCGTCCAAGATGACGAGCGGCTGCCGGGCCATTATTTCCATTCGGCAGGGGAGAGTGGTTTTTTCGATTCCCTTATGAATGGCTGCCGGCTCGATTTTCAAAAGTTCTCCGATTTTGGCCACCAGCTTAGCATTGCCGTTTTGGCGGCTGCCATTCATGCCCAGTCTAAATATTTCCTGGCCGGTTATACTCACAAATCTAGCCCCCATTTTTTGGGCCCGCTCTTCGAAAATTTTTACCAAACGCTTATTTTTTTCGGTCGTTACAACTATCGCTCCACGCTTAATGATGCCGGCCTTGGCCCTGGCGATTTCCACGAGTGTTTTCCCGAGCGTTTTGGTATGGTCTAGTCCGATATTGGTGATCACCGTTACTTTCGGCCGCTTGATGATATTTGTCGCGTCATTCTCTCCGCCCACAAATGCCTCCAATACCACATACTCGCACTTCTTTTCTTGAAAATATAAAAGTGCTATCGCCAGAATCATCGCTCCAAAAGTCGGCCGCAGCTTTTTGTCCTGCCAGTAGATTTTTTCCCAAATCAGTTTAATCTGGTTCAAAAGTCGGACAAAATCATCAGGACTAATATGCTTCTCGCCCACCTTTATCCTCTCGATCATCGTGGTTGTATGCGGTGAATAAAGAGAACCAACCCGCCTGCCGCTACTGGTGAGAATATTGTGGGTCATCGCCGTGACTGAGCCTTTGCCCGAGGTGCCGGCGACGTGAATAAATTTAAATTGATTAAGATTAATTTTTAATTCCCTGACCAAGCGTTCTGATTTTTTTACCGTCCAGTTTGAAGCCAGTGGTTTTTTATCCCGGATATTCCCGAGTGATTCCAAAAAATGAACCGCTCTCAAGTATGCTGTGAAATTCATAGATTAACTTTTTGATTTTTTATAATTAATTTTTATCTGGCTATAGTGTAAACCATATTACCTAGGTTTCTCACCTTGCCTTTCATTTCCATTAAGATGAGTGTGCTATTAACTTGGGCGGTTGTCAAGCCGGTTGTTTTGATAATTTCATCCACATGGCACGGCTCCACCCCGATTATCTGGAGAATCAGCGCCTCTTCCTGAGTATCCGGCACTACCTTGCGATTATCAATAAATTCTTTCACCTGTTTCATGTTGAGCACCTCCAGCACATCATTGGCCGAAGTCACCAGCTTGGCGCCCATCTTGATCAGATTGTTTGGTCCGACCGCGTTGGCGCTGTAAATACTACCTGGTATTGCCAAGACATCGCGATTTTGTTCCAGCGCGTATTTGGCAGTCAACAGCGCTCCCGAGGTTTCTGGCGCCTCGATAATCAGAGTCGCCACGCTCAAGCCGGAAATAATCCTGTTGCGCTGGGGAAAATTTTGTTTTATTGGTACAGTCCCCGGCGGGTATTCAGAAATTAAAAGCCCGCCATTATCCAAAACCTTCTGACCCAGCGAACGATTAATCGCCGGATAAATGTCATTATCACTAATACCCGAACCCAGCACGCCAATCGTTCGCCCGCCTTTGCTCACTGTCACCTCATGGACGATGGCGTCAATGCCTATGGCCAATCCAGAAACGGTGGTGATGCCTTGATTTGTCAATTCAGAAACAATATCTGTCACTGCTTGCTTGCCATAGCTGGAATACTTTCTGGTGCCGACTACCGCCACGGCAAATTCATCGCTTTCGGCCTTCAATTCGCCTCGGTAATACAAAATGGCTGGCGGGCTGTAAATCTCTTTGAGCAGCCGCGGATAATTTGGGTCATTTAGGGTAATGATTTTTATGCCAGCCTTTTCTATTTTTTCCAGCTCTTCGTCCGGCTTGATTGTTTGCCTGGTGGCAATAATTTCCTCGGCTATTTTTTGTTCCACGCCGGCCCCGCGCAGATTTTCTAGATCCGCCTCCCAGGCGCGCTTCATAGAATCAAAATGTTCCCAGAGTCTTTTCAATCTAGCCGGGCCAAGGCCATTCACTCGCCCCAAAGCTAACCAATACTTTGTTTCTTCTTGACTAGCCATATAATTAAAAGATAATTAATACTATCATACTCCTTCCGTTCTTTTTAGACAACCACTCCAATTGATGGTATTCTTAAATTGTCAACTAATCATGATAAATTCTATGCTTGGTTATCCGAAAAATTTATATCTCTTGCCGTTTGACCATCGCACTTCTTTTATCCAAACCCTTTTTGGTCCGGTCAAAAAATTGACTTCAACGCAAATTAAAATCATTCAGAATTATAAGACCCTTATTTTTCAAGCCTTCCTTCTGGCTGTTAAAAAAGCCAAATTTACCGCTGGCCTGCCGGCCATTTTGGTTGATGAGGAATTTGGTTTGTCTATTTTAAAATCAGCTCGCAAAAAGAAAGTTGCTTTTCTTTTGCCCGTGGAAAAGAGTGGCCAGCAAATCTTTGCTTTTGCCCATGGCCGCAACTTTGGTAGAGTTATTCAGACGCTCCAGCCTGATATTGTCAAAGCGCTAGTGCGTTCGCATCCGGCTTTGAAAAAAGAAAATCAGATTCAACTGCCTAGGCTGGCCACCCTTAGTACTTGGTGCCGCCAAAATAATTTTAAATTATTGGTTGAACTCTTGGTCCCTCCCACGTCGGCTGATCTGAAAAACTTTAAAAACAAGCGTGAGGCTTTTGATCGTCAGCTTCGTCCCCGATTAACTGTTCAGGTCATCAAGGCTTTTCACGCCGCGGGCATCGAGCCGGATATTTGGAAAATTGAAGCCCTGGAAAAATCCAGCGACTGGCCCAAGGTGATTCAATCAGCGCGCGCTGGCACTGAACGCCAGCAAGTTTCCATTATTCTCCTCGGTCGTGGTGAGAGTTTTGCCAAAGTCAAAAGCTGGTTTGATGTCGCTCCCAAGCGTGAGCTCAATGGTTTCGCGGTCGGTCGCACGGTTTTTCTGCGTCCGCTTATTGACCTGCATTCCGGCAAGATTAATAAAAAACAGGCCCTCCGACAAATCGCTGATAATTATCTGGAATTGGTTCGCTACTGGCAGAAATAAACACCACGAATCTACAAATTAGCTACAAATCTACAAATATTTATTTGTATAATATTTGTAGATTCGCGAGAGCCTGCAGAAGATGAGATACATAGGTAACACCCATAAATTGCCCAAAGTAAAAGTTTTGGGTAAAATCAAAGGTTAATTCTAATGTATTTTATCTTATGAGAAATTACCAGGAACGCGGTTTAATATGTCTTGATCTTTGGC
>JAAZMX010000045.1 GCA_012798565.1 Candidatus Kuenenbacteria bacterium | reverse complement strand
TCGATAGAAAACGCTTTTATTTATACTTAAAAGAAATGGAATTTAGATTTAACCACCGGAAAGATGATAATTTGGCCAAGGTTATTAAAAAAATTATCAAAAAACATTACTAATTAATTGTCTGTTCTAGACAAGCACCAATTTATATTATATGGAGCCTATATATAGACCAATATTAAAGAGGGCCTGGGGGATTGCCTGGCGATTTAAATATCTTTGGTTTTTTGGGTTGTTTGCTTCGCTTATCGGGTCAGGTGGTTTATATAATTTTAATTTGAGCTTGGATGGAGCGAGCAGCCGGGGTGCCTGGCTTATAGGGTTGCAAGATTTTTTGAGCGGACAAGGCATCTGGGCAGGAGCGGTCAAGAATTTGGCAGCAAGCTTGGACGTCTGGCTGGTGGTTTTAATTTTATTATTTATAGTCTTTGGTCTATTTATTTTGTGGTTGGCAGTGGTTTCTCAGGGCGCTTTGTTTTTTGGCATCAGGGGAGCAAAGCAGGAAGAAAAGTTGTCCTTTGGCGAGATATTTAAAAAGGGGAAAGATAAATTTTGGCCGGTTCTAACATTGAATATTATTATGGCCTTGGTAGCGTTAGCATTTTTAATTGTAGTGACGTTACCCTTTTTGATATTAGTTTTTAAACCGGAAATTTCAGCGGCAGTAGCCAGTCTTTTTGTGGCGATATCTCTGGTGATTTTTTTTCCTCTGGGCGTAATAATTACTTTTATTGCCAGATATGGCGTGATTTTTGTGGTGAATAAAGATCGAAGTGTCAGGGCGGCGATCAGCGAGGCAAGTAGTATGCTGAGGCGCCACTGGTTGGAATCAATTGAAATGGCGATTTTATTGTGGGCGGTTTATATCGTATTGGGGTTGGTATTAAGCCTGATTGCTAGATGGTTTTTGATGCCTTTGTTGGTTTATGTTTTTGGTTTGTTTGCCAATACTTATGTGGGTTTAGAAGTATTAGTGCAGGTGGTGATCACTGGTGGCTTGGCCATATACATGCTTATTATGCTCTGGGTGGCGGCAGTGATGAATGTTTTTGAAAATTCTTGCTGGCTGTTTTTGTTTGAACGCCTGGACAGTGACGAGATGGAGAGTAAGACAGTCAGACTTTTCCATTCAGCATTTTTACCACCAAAAGAGGAAAAGATACCATTGACCGAGCCGCTAGTAAAAAGACCGGTAGTGAAAAGGGTGGCCAGAAAAAAAGTGGAGAAGAACGATGAGACAGTAGAATAAAAGACAATAAGATTAAAGCCCCGAGCTGATCGGGGTTTTAAAATGGAAAAAATAAAGTGGCAAAAGGCAAAAAATTGATGAATTAAGTTGATTTTTGGCGGTTCAAATGATATAGTGGAAGTAATTTATGGAGAAGTGGCTGATGCGCCCGAGGCGCACTTGTGTGCCTAGGGTACACCCGCCTTGGGCGGGGTGGTTGATTTGTGAAGGCTATCAGGTGGTCGTGCACCATTAATCCTTCGTGAGGTTGGAGATAGTGGGTTAAAATAAAAATAAAATAATTTTGATTTTTGAATTTTTAATATGGAGAGGTGGCTGAGCGGTTGAAAGCGCGGCTCTCGAAAAGCCGTAGGGTTGAAAGACCCTCCAGGGTTCGAATCCCTGCCTCTCCGCCAAGTTTTACATTCAGCGAAATTGATTGGAACCTCCCTTGCATTTGCGGGGTCGGCATGGTATTTTTCCGCAATTTTGAAGGCATTTTTGAAATCCAAAACCAAAGTGCGGTCGGCAATGAGGAAGTTCGAACCAATCTTTTTGAGAAAATCCCGAATCCTTTCGGGATTTTCTTGTTGAGCGCATTTTTCGGCTTGGTTGGCTTCTTTTATGAAGTTTATGGCAAGTTCGAACCGATTATTGCTCTTTCGCCCAAAAGACGAGATTTTTTCTTCCAAATCCTTTTTAGCGAGAATGAGCTTGTGCTTTTTTGTGACATATTCCGTTTGCGACAAACTACCGTCCAGTTGCAAATCAAGCAAGCGATCAAGTTTTGTTTCTATTTCCACCAGCTCATCTCTCGCTTTTTGGGCGAAAGAGCTTTCCGCTTGGGCAGTTTTCATTTTCTCATTTTCAAAATAATTGATTGAAGCGTTTGCCCAAGCGGAAGACAAAGAAACTTTTTTGATTTCTTCTTTTATTTGAGAAGTGATGATTTCCTCGCGGACATATTTTTGCTCACAAGGATTTTTCCGTTTGGTACATCTCAAATAGTTATGACCTTTTTGCGTTTCGGTAGTTATAAAACACCCACATTCCCCACAACGGAAAAATCCTCTAAAAGTGTAGGGTTTCAATTTTGGTGATTTCGGTTTTGATTTTCTCGCCATCACTTCTTGGCATAAATCAAAAAGTTTCTTTGTGATAATCGGTTCGTGCTTTCCGTCATACATTTCTCCGTTGTACTCAATAATGCCATAGTAGATTTTGTTCTTGAGCATGTACTGATAATTTGAGACGGAAAGCATTTTGCCCTTCTTGCCAACCAAGCCTAAGGAATTGATAATCTTTCGGATTTGAGCAAGAGGGTATTCGCCAGTTGCGTACATTTCAAAAGCCCGCTTGATATGCTTTGCCTTTTCTTTGTCTATAACAATTTTTCTTTGATTTTTGTCGTTCAAATATCCAAGTGGCGCCCAAGCGGGCCATATTCCATTTCGTAATTTCTGGCGAATACCCCTCTTTATATTTTCCGAAAGATTATCCACATAGTATTTTGATTGCCCAAAAGCGATGGACAACATGAATTTTCCCTGCGGTGTCGGATCAAACCAAAAAGTTGGAAATTTTAGCGTGGTGATTTTGCCAGTGTCCACGAGATAAATTATTCGTCCGCCGTCTATGCTATTTCTCGCCAATCTATCAGGGTGCCACGCTAAAATTCCCTCGGCTTCATTTTTCTCTATGCTCGCTACCATTTCGTTAAAAATTTCACGCCCTGGCTCTTTGGCGGTTTTGCTTTCCACAAATTCACGGACGATATTCAGCCCTTCTTTTTTGGCGTATTCTCGCAATTCAAAAAGTTGCGCCTCAATACTTAAAATTTGCCTTTCGGGTTCGTCCGTGGATTTGCGGGCATAGAGAAAAATCTTTTTGGTTTGTAAATTTATGTTGTCCATATTTTTTGATAGTTAGCTTTTGGGCGATCAAAGAAAAATACACTCAACATTTCGTCCGCCCGCTGGCGGACGAAAGAAAAAAGATTGGTTTGCAAAATTTAATTTTGCCAGAGCTTTGCTCTGCGAACTTCCGCATTGCCGACCGCACTTTGGTTTTGGATTTCAAAAATGCCTTCAAAATTGCGGAAAAATACCATGCCGACCCCGCAAATGCAAGGGAGGTTCCAATCAATTTCGCTGAATGTAAAACTTGGCGGTGTTTTTTGAACGAAGTTCGAACATTTTTTGAGCAAAACCCTGAATGATTGCGCGCTTCGCGCGCAAAACTGAAACGCTCGGGCGGGCAAAAAGGAAGGGGTTTGGGGGGAAGGAATTTTTGCCCGCCCTCGCTTTCCGCCGCCGCCGAATTTCGTATTTTGCTTTGCAAAATGCGCCACCATAAATGGAGTTGTGTTTGACCCGCCCACCCATGCGCACACAACAATTTTTCTCCCTAATTTCTTTACTAAAATTATTTTTTGTAGTAGCATTATAGTAGTGCTAATGAGTATATTTATACTCCACTATAATAATACTACCATAAATATTTTATGTCAAAACAAGATTATCCACTCTCAAAAAACTTAAAAAAATTGCGAGAGCAAAAGGGGCTTTCGCAAGATCGACTCGCAAAGCTCGCCGATATAGCCAACAATACAATTATTAAGATTGAACAAGAAGAAAACAAAAATCCAACATTGGACACCCTTAAGAAACTTGCGAAAGCCCTTGATGTGAGCGTTGACGAACTTATAAATTGATATTGCCAAAAGTATCGGGGGGGGGGTAAACTATTAGTATAAATAATTTAAGAAAAAATATGTCAAAATCACCAGAACAATTTAATATTTATTCAGAAAAACAGGCTCAAGAAGAAGCGCAAAAAATGCAAGAAAAAATTTCAAAAGGAGAAGCTCGCGATTATTCTGAAGCCGAACAACAAGTTGAAGCCGAGAAAAAATACGACCCCAAATCGGAATATCATGTTGATTTAGAAGATCCAGAAGTAAAAGAAAAAATTGAGCAAGCCCAAAAATTATATCGCGAATTTCTTCAAGAAAATTTTGAAAAGTTTGATTTGTCAAATGAACAAAGCATTGAAGATGTTTACAACAAAGCGGTTGAAGCTGGAGTTTTTAATAAAGCTGAAGAAATTCGCGAATTAGTTTTTGGCAAAGACATTCATTTTTATGGTGTTTCTTATTTATGGGATGCCTGTGTAAATCACTGCCACTATTGTCCGGGCAGTGTGCCGAATAGACAAAAAGCAATAAAAGAGGGGAAAGAATTTCCTTTAAGAGAATTGTCTGTGCCACAAGCAGTTGAGGACACAAAAGCGGTGATGAAAGACGGGCATAAACATGTTTGTTATTTGACTGGCAGTACGCCGTCTATTGATAAATATCCCGATAAAATAATTCCTTATTTGGAATCGGTCATTGAGGAAACGAAAGATGACGGATTAAAAGAAATCATTTTGAATGTTGAACCTTTAACCGAAGAAGGTTTTAGAAAAGTTGCCGAAGCCGTGAGGACCGTGAATGAAAGATTAGGCACAAATGTTTCTTTGCAATTTCGAGTATTCCAAGAAACATATAACAGAGAAGTTTACACCCAAATGCACCCGAAGGGGCCAAAAGCTGATTACGATTTTAGAATTGAATCTCAAGCCCGCGCCTTAAAAGCTGGCGTTGATAATGTTGGCTTAGGGGCGCTTTTCGGACTTAATAAATTGCCCCTTGAAGAAATCGAAGCGCTACGGCAACACGCTGAACGATTGGAAACAGAGTTTGGAAAAGCGCCCGCTAGAATTTGTTTACCAAGTGCTAATGAGTTGGAAAATATCGGCGTAGAAATTCCGTATTTTATCAAGCGAGGAATTTATAATGCGGGCAGAAAAGAATTGGCTGAAAAAGGAAATTATGAAAGATTTGATGAGTTAATTTATGCTTTGGCAAGATTGGCAATGCCAAAAGTGAACATTGTCAGTTCGGAAAGAGATGGCGAAGCAATGTTAAAAATTTTGGATAAATATGCAACTTGTTCGACTCTAAATGTTCATCCAGGCGTTGGCGATAATGCAAAGCTATTTCCTAAAGAAGAAAAAGAAGAATTTGCCAATGTTCACTTTGAGCAAACAACTACTTTCCCAAGAGATCCAAAATCAACGATAGAAGAAATGAAAAAACGCGGATATAATCCGATTCTTGGAGAAATTGAATAGGCGGCGCGCCAGTCTTTAACTGGCACGAAATTCGGCGGCGGCGGAAAGCGAGGGCGGGCAAAAATTCCTTCCCCCAAACCCCTTCCTTTTTGCCCGCCCGAGCGTTTCGGTTTTGCGCGCGAAGCGCGCAATCATTCGGAGTTTTGCTCAAAAAATGTTCGAACTTCGTCCAAAAAACACCGAATAATATCATATGGTCAAAAAAATAATTAAAAAATTATTACCGGAAAAGGTGATTTTATTTTATCATTATCTCGTAGCTCTGGTGGCGACGGTGATTTATGGTTGGCCGGGCAAAAAAATGGTGGTGATCGGGATCACCGGGACCAAAGGCAAGACTTCCACGGCGAATTTTATCTGGGCGACTTTGATGGCTGGCGGACATAAGATGGGGATTATTACGACGGCCAGTATTCGTATCGGCGAGCAAGAGACTATGAATAAATATCATATGACGATGCCGGGTAGATTTGTGATCCAAAAAACTATGGCTGAAATGGTCAAGGCGGGATGTGAGTATTGCATCGTGGAAACGACCTCTGAAGGCTTGAAACAGCATCGCAATGTGGGTGTGTATTATGATTGGGCAATATTTACCAACTTAACACCGGAACATTTGCCATCACATGGGGGTAGTTTTGAAAATTACAAAAAAGCAAAAGGTAAGATGTTTGTTGGATTAGCAAAACAGAGAAAGAAAATCGGCGGACAGGAAATTGAAAAAGTGATTATTGCCAATAAAGACAGCGAACACGCGGATTATTATTTAAATTTTCCAGCGGATAAGAAAATTACTTATAGTTTGAAAAAGGAATCTGATGTGAAGGCGGAACAAATTAAAGAGACGGTTAGTGGAGTGGATTTTGTGGTGGGCGGAAAGAATTTTAAATTGGGGATCTTGGGCGGGTTTAATGTTTATAACGCAATGCCCGCGATCATTGTCGGACGACTAGCAGGGATGAGTGACGAAAAAATTAATAAGGGCTTGAGCGAGTTAAATTTAATCCCTGGTCGGATGGAAATAATTGACGAAGGACAAAATTTTACCGTGATCGTGGATTACGCCCATGAAAAGCAAAGCATCACTTATGTTTTAGAAACTGGGCGAGCGATGAGAAAACCGGGGGCCAAGGTAATAATTTTACTGGGGGCTGAAGGTGGCGGACGCGATAAGGCTAAACGGCCGATCATGGGTGAACTCTCGGCCAAGTTGGCTGATCAGGTTGTGGTTTCTAATGTGGATCCATACGAGGATGATCCAAAAGAAATTTTGGAGGACATTGCCACGGTAGCGGAACAGTTTGGCAAGAAAAGAGGGGAAGATTTATGGGTGATTGAGGATCGGCGAGAGGGGATCGCCAAGGCCTTGGCGATGGCTGGAGAAAATGATATTGTAATAATAACGGGCAAAGGAGCAGAACAGTCAATAGTGATTGGCGGTCAGTCTAGGCCGTGGGATGATCGGGTGGTAGTAAGGGAGGAGTTAAAAAAAATTATTTAATTCATACTTGTTGAATGGCGATTAGTTTATTGACACAGGTTTTGAGATAGACCAGCTCGCCAACTTCCTTTTTAGTCAAAGAGAGGAGAATTTAAAGATGAACTATGAGAAAGATTTTGGGTAAATACAGTTTGATAAAAGACGAGTCGATTCATGTTTTGCTGTCTTTGCCAGTGATAGCTTGGGGTTATCTAATGAATTTGAACACGGCCCAGGTAGTAGCGTGTTTTTTGGCTGGGTTTATAGTGGATGCGGATCATTTTTTTAATAATTTAATAGTGAAGAAGGTAGTCAAAGTGAAGGAATACAAGGGAACTATTTCACGCGGAGCTGACGGCTATACGCCAAAAATATTTCACGGCATAGATACGGCAGCAGCAGCGGGATTTTATGTTCAATATTCGGCTGAGAATTGGGTTTTTACCACGTGTTTGTTTTTGGTTTTGGTTTTGCATGAGATATGGGATTTTTTGGTTTATCCACATCATTATTCGGAATTGTTTCTGGTTAGCCGAGCAGCGAAAAAATTTAAACCCGGAATAAGGAATAAGTTGGTGGGAATGTTTTTTGACAATGATACTTTGAAATATTAGTGAATCGTTTGGAGGTGTTAGAATTTGAAAATAAAATTCAGCGATCAATTTATTAATTAGCATTAAATATATGCCCATATCATGGAGTGATGATTGGAGCGTTAATGTTAAGGAAATCGACGCTCAACACCAGACGTTTTTGAAAATATTGGCCAGCATTGCGGAACTTTTGTACCGGCCGGAGCGGGCAGAAGAACTCGATGATTTGATGCGCCAATTGGAGAGTTATATGTTATATCATTTCGCCACTGAAGAGAGATATTTTGATGAATTTGATTATGAACTGGCCGAAGAACACAAAGCGGAACATCGTGATTTGGCGGCCCAAGTTTTGAAATATAAGACCCGCTATAAATCAGAAGGGGATTCTATTTTGCCGGAAGTGATTGATTTTTTGGAAGACTGGTTGGTGGATCATCTGGCGACCCAGGATAAAAAGTACACTAGATGTTTTAACGAGCACGGATTATTTTAAAAAAATTATTAACAGTTGAATAAAATAATATGTCACAAACACAAGCGAATTTACTCAAAGCCATTGCGGGTGAATCAATGGCCAGGAACAAATATACTTATTTCGCAGAAATTGCCAAAAAAGAAGGCTATGAATGGATCGCGGCGGTTTTTGAAGAAACAGCGGGTAATGAGAGAGCGCATGCCCAGGAAGAGCTGGAAAAATTGACTGAGAAAACTGAGATGACTAATACTTATGACATTCATCCCTTGGGTACGACTTTGGAGAATTTACGTCACGCGGCCGAAGGGGAAGAATATGAATTTGGCATAATGTATCCTGAGTTTAAAAAAGTAGCGGAAGAAGAGGGGGAAACGGAAGTAGCGACTTTATTTCAGGAAATTTCCGAAGTGGAGGAGAAGCACGCGGAACGTTATACGATTTTGGCAGACAGGCTGGAGCAAGGGAAATTATTTGAGCAAGAAGAAGAAGTGGAGTGGAAGTGTCTGAATTGCGGTTATATTCACAAAGGAAAAAGTGCGCCGGGCAGATGTCCACTGTGCCAGAAGCCGCAAGGCTGGTATATGCAATTGAAGGCGGTGAGATAGGGTTTTAGAGTTAAGATTTACCAGCCTGCAAGCGCCTTGAGCGCAAGCGATTGGCGGGCAGGTGATTTAAGATTTAAGAATACATTTTGGGGCGGTCCTTGCGGTCGCCCCGAGATTGGTTTATTATATAGTCCGTAGAGCAAAATTATTGATCAGGTAAACAGAGTTTATAGGGAGAAAAACTATAAATTTGGCGATAGAGCGGAGGGATGTCCCCGATGCAAGATCGGGATAAACTCCGCGGTCGAACCTGCCCGTTGGCAGGCAGGCGAGACAGTCTTGTGTCCCTGCGGGACATCTCCCATAGGGAGAAAAACTAAAAATTTGGCGATAGAGCGGAGGGATGCCGGAGCGGTCGAACGGGACAGTCTTGAAAACTGTTAGGCCTTCACGGGCCTCGTGAGTTCGAATCTCACTCCCTCCGCTCTATCGCTTTTAAATTATTATTTTTTAAAAAATATTATTCTCGTGAGTTCGTCCGGTCATCCCGTCATCTGACAGGACAGGTCCGACCGGACGGGGAATCGGATGATTCCCCGAATCTCACTGTGATCAAAGAGAACCGCCATGATTTATTTTCGGGCGGTTTTTTGTTTTAGATGGGGTTATTTTGTGGTATGATAATATAGAAGATATTTTTTATTTGGCTCTAGACTAGCACTTTCCGTGATATAATGGAAATATATGCTAGCACAAGCCAAAATTTCAACTTTTAAAATTAAAAAAATAATTAAATGCTTTTGTCTTGATTTTAACGCCTCAAAAACAGCACTACTGTTGGGTTT
>JAAZMX010000044.1 GCA_012798565.1 Candidatus Kuenenbacteria bacterium | reverse complement strand
CGATAGAAAACGCTTTTATTTATACTTAAAAGAAATGGAATTTAGATTTAACCACCGGAAAGATGATAATTTGGCCAAGGTTATTAAAAAAATTATCAAAAAACATTACTAATTAATTGTCTGTTCTAGACAAGCACCATCAAAAATCCTCCCCTAAAAGGAGAGGATTTTAAGCAGAGGATTAAAATCTGGGGCGGCGATCATGATGACGGTCATGACGATGATCGTTGTCATGGGAGCGGAAAGGGCGAGAGGGTTGCATGGCTGGCGGCGTGAAATTACTGTAATCTAAGTCGGTTTGTTTGAGAGAGAGATTGACGCGACCTTGTTCATCAATACCGACCACCTTGACTGGTACTTCGTCGCCGATATGGACGATGTCTTCTGGCGTATTGACACGGAAGGGGGCCATTTCAGAGACATGAATCAAACCTTCTTGCTTGGGTAAAAATTCAACCATAGCACCGAATTCAAACATGCGGGTGACTTTACCATAGTAGGTTTTGCCAATTTCCGCTTCGGCAGTGAGAGTTTCAATCCACTCTTTGGCTTTGGCGGCGCCCTCCGGTGAAACGGCGGTGATAAAGACAGAGCCATCATCTTCGATATCGATATTGACGCCAGTTTCGGCGATAATTTTATTGATCATTTTACCACCCGGACCGATGACATCGCGGATTTTATCCGGATTGATATGGACAGTGGTAATGCGCGGAGCATAAGGAGAAAGCTCAGCACGTGGTGTGTCAATGGCTTTGGCCATAACAGCAAGAATTTCCAGGCGAGCTTTTTTGGCTTGAGTGAAGGTATCTTTGATAATATCGGCGGTCAGGCCATGAATTTTGGTGTCCATTTGAACAGCCGTGATACCATCGGCCGTGCCGGCAATTTTGAAATCCATATCGCCACTATGATCCTCAAAGCCTTGGATATCAGTCAAGATGCGATATTTGGAATCGTCATTATAATCGGTAATTAAACCCATAGCAATACCAGCGACTGGTTTTTTGATCGGTACGCCGGCGTCCATGAGAGAAAGCGTGGAGCCGCAGATAGAGGCCTGAGAAGAAGAGCCATTAGAGGAGAGGACTTCAGAAACAACTCTAATCGTGTAGGGAAATTCTTCTTTGCCTGGGATCATAGGTAGAAGAGCTTTTTCAGCCAGAGCGCCATGACCGATTTCGCGGCGGCCAGGACCTCTCAAGGGTCCGACTTCGCCGACAGAGAAGGGCGGAAAATTATAGTGATGCATGTAGCGTTTGGTACCAGATTCTTCCATAGTGTCCAGGGTTTGCTCCATAGAAGGGGCGCCAAGGGTAACAACGGAGAGAACCTGGGTTTCACCCCGTTGGAAAAGGCCAGAACCATGGGTGCGCGGCAGAACGCCAACTTCGGCTGAAAGGGTACGAATTTGTTCCAGGGTACGACCGTCTGCCCGACGGTTTTCTAATAAGATAAGCTGGCGCAGATGTTCGTCAATGAAGCCGTCGACTAAAGCGACACCTTTTTTGCGGTCATCCTTGGAAATTTCGTTGTCAGACTTGAGCAGATTATCTAACTCTTCTTTGGCAGAGTCAATATTTTTTTTGAGTTCTTCTTTGGCAGTGTAGGTAAAAATAGCCTTGATTTTTTCCGGGGACATAAAATCTCTGACCTTGGCGGTAACTTTTGCTATTTGAGCCTGCTCTTCCGGAGTCAATTTTTGATTGACGTTGATTTTGGGTACGCCAACAGCGGCGGTGACTTTTTCAATAAGTTCAATTAGGGTGCGGGTGTGTTTTTGGCCAAAGCTAATAGCTTCAGCCATAATATCCTCAGGGACTTCACTGGCGCCAGCTTCTAACATGACCACCTTGTCATGGTTGGCAGAGACGACCAAATCTAGGTCGCTTTTGGAACGTGCTTCGTAGCTGGGGTTCAACACCCACTCACCATTGATGTGACCAACCCGGACGCCGGCAATCGGTCCGTGCCAAGGAATATGTGAGATGGAGAGTGCTGCTGAGGCGGCAACGAGACTCAAAATATCAGGGTCGTTTTCACCATCAAAAGAAAGTACAGAGACAACTACTTGGACATCATTTTTTATTTCCTCGGGGAATAGCGGACGAATGGAGCGATCAATAAGACGGCCGGCGAGAATCGCTTCGTCGGTGGCGCGACCTTCGCGTTTGATAAAACGAGAACCTTTGATCTTGCCGGCAGCGTAAAGCTTCTCGTCAAAATCGACCATGAGAGGGAAATAATCAATACCCTCTCGAATGGCTGAACTCAGACAGACAGTAGCCAAAACAACCGTGCCGCCATACTCGACGGTACAAGAGCCGGCGGCCTGAGGAGCGAGTTTACCCACCCCAATAATCAGGTTTTTGCCGCCGATGGCGGTTTCAAACCTTTGAATGTTTGTCATAAAAATTCTTTTTTGGCTGACAAACGACAAGCGTGCTTGGCGCAGCCTGGGTGTTTATCAGCCAATTAAATTAATAAATAAATTTGGAATTTGGCGTTTGCCACAAAAACTGGTTGTTCTGAGTTGGTTCATATTGTGGATCCCCGGGTCAAGCCCGAGCCTGCCTGCCGACAGGCAGGGATGACAAACGCTGACAATTAATTCGCCAAGCTCCGAGAAGCTTGGCGAATGTGTCAAAGAATAGAATTATCTTTCTTCCTCTGATGGTTCTTCCTCATCTTCCTCAGCCTTGAGAGCCTCCTCTTCAAGAATATCTTTTTTGTCCTGGGGTTCGGAGATTCTTTTGAGTTTTAGTTTTTTAACCAAAGCTTCATAGTTTTCCGGTTCGATTTTGTGGAGGAACATGAGCAGTTTGCGGCGCAGGTTGACTTTCCGAAAGAGGCCACGGCGGGAAGAAAAATCTTTTTTGTGGCTCTTAAGATGTTCGGTCAATTCTCTGATCTCTTAAGTCAGAATCGCGACCTGTACCTGAGGTGAGCCGGTGTCGTTGTCGTGGGTTTTGAATTTTTTGATCAACGATTGTTTTTTATCTCGATCCAACATAAGATAACCTGTTCGATATTCCCAGCGCGAATATTTTGCCGTGGAAGGCCGGGAATACGTTAAGAATAAAGACGGCAAAACGTAAACCAATATTAACATAGATGAGGCGGGGAGTCAAGGGGCAGAAACACAGGAACATTAAAACATTAGAGCGCGAGAACATAAAACAACAGAGCACGAAAATATTAAGTTATAAAAAAGCTAAAACACAAAAATAAACTTGAGGTTTTGGTTCTTATGATGGGGAGAGAATTTGGTGTTTGCCTGGAAATTGCTCATAGTTTTTAAGGCTTGATTTAATTGGGGATTTATGATATGCTAAAAATAGCCTAAAAAGCTGATTTTGATCAATTAAATTTTTAAAGCAGGGAACTTTGGAGAGAAGAGGAACCAAAAAAGAGAAAGAAGAAATGACGGGAAGGCGCAAAGATGATGAACTGACTTTGAAATTTTTAAACTAAATGTTTTTAATTACCAAGCTTAGTTTAAAATTTTCTTTTACTTCAAAATTATCTTCGGACCAGCCAAGAGGGGACGTTTAAGATAATTGTTTGGTTACCTCTAAAATTTCTAAAATAGTTTCCCCGGCTTTTAAATCTCAGGGGAACAACTATGGAAGTCTTAATATTTTTGTTAGTACTCGGTATCGGCGTGACGGTCGGATACTATTTTCGGCGTACAATCGCCAAACATGATGCCGAGACGGCCGAGGCCAAGGCAGAGAAGGTGATTGCTGAGGCCAAGGATAAATATCGGGAGATAATTATTGAAGCGAAAAATAAGTCACTGGAGGTTTTGGAAAGAAATAAACAAGAGGAGGACAAGCGACGCAAGGAATTATTGGAGGTGCAACGGAGACTGGAAAAGCGCGAAGGAATGTTTGACCAAAAACTTTTGGAATTTGAAAATAACCGCACTCGTTTGGCTGAAAAGGAGAAAAGTGTTGATACCTTAAAAGAAGATCTGCAAAAGATCAAAGAGAAGGGTATGGAAAAACTGGAAAAGATTTCTGGTTTGACCAAGGATGAAGCCAAGCAGGTTTTGATTAATAACGTGGAGTCAGAGGTCAAGGAAGAGCTTTACAGCCGGGTGAGAAAATTGGAGCGGCAAACAACGGAAGAGTTGGAAGAAAAATCAAAACATATTTTATCTTCAGTTATTGAGCGTTGCGCTACTTCGCATTCAGCGGAGACAACGACCACGACGGTGACTTTGCCCAACGATGAAATGAAAGGTAGAATTATTGGCAAAGAGGGGCGCAATATAAAAACCATCGAACAGTTGACCGGAACGGAGCTGATCGTAGATGAAACCCCGGGTACAATGTGGGTGTCTGGTTTCAGTCCCATCCGGCGGCAAGTAGCCAGATTGGCTTTGGAAAAATTAATGGCAGACGGGAGGATTCATCCAGGGAGAATCGAGGAAGCAATAGAGGCGGCCAAGAAAGAGCTGTCTATTGAAATTAAAAAAGCTGGAGAGGACGCGATGTATACGGTAGGGGTCGGTGGGCTGGATCCCAAACTGGTACAGATTTTGGGCCGATTGAAATTTCGTACTAGTTATGGGCATAATGTTTTGCAACATTCAATTGAGGTATCGTTATTGTCAGGACTTTTGGCACAGGAACTTGGCGCTGACGTGCCCTTGGCCAGAAAGGGCGGATTATTGCATGATATTGGCAAGGCGGTGGATCATGAAGTAAAAGGGGGTCATCCGGAAATCGGTTATGATATTATGAAAAAGTTTGGGATGCCAGAAGAGATAGCCAAAATTTCCCTAGAACACCATCAGGATCATCCAGAAACTTTGGAAGGGGTGATTGTCAAAACGGCAGATGCTATTTCCGGAGCGAGGCCGGGCGCCAGAAAAGATACTTATGAACAATATGTACAGCGGTTGGAAGACTTGGAAGGCACAGCCAAAAATATTGCCGGAGTAGAGAAAGTTTATGCGATTCAGGCTGGTCGGGAGTTGCGTGTTTTTGTGCAACCAAATATGATCGACGATTGGGGCGCCAAAAAGATGGCCAGAGAAGTGGCGGATAAGATAGAGCAAGATTTGAAGTATCCGGGAGAGATAAGGGTATTGGTGATTCGAGAATCAAGGGTGGAAGAGTACGCCAGATAAAAATTAGCAACCAGTAACTAGTTCAAGAAACTTTAAATTTATGAATTCCGGGGTCGTGAGCTCGATTTTTTCTTTTCCGCCAAGCCGCTTGCGTTGGGATACGCACAGTTTGATTTATTATGATACCTATAAGGCATTGGTGGCGCGGCAACCGGAATTTGAGAAATTCATCAAGTTAAAAGAAATTTTTAAATACGATGGCGCTTACGGACCGGATCGTTTGTGGATGAAGGGCGAGCGAGCCACTTCGGAGTCATATTATAATCCAATGAATGGTCAAGGCGGAGCGCTGAAACAGATTATCAGACATTACAGTGAGGCAAAAGAGCGGATGATAAATAATTTGCCCTGGGCTAAAGATTTTACCTGGATGAGCCATTTTGTGGTAGATGTCTTGTCGCCTTCGCATCATTTTGGGCACAAGATAAAGCCCCGGAAAAAGTATCGTGATTGGGAAGACCCTTATTTCCATAGGATCAATCCGGCCAGCTTGAGAAATAGACACATGATTTTTGAGGCAATGATTAACGGGTGGCAGATTTTTGGGCGACGCTTTAAACCAAAATTTGAGGAGCTAGAGAAAATTAGAGGTGAAGAAGTAAGCGAATTTATCAGAAAAACGGTGGATAAAGTAAGAGCGCTAGGTCTGTATGAAGAGTTTTTAGAGAGGGGATTTAATCGTCGATTGTGGCATCGGGTAAATGAGGAATTGATACCAAAGATTGATTACGCTTTGGGGGTAGTGTGGTGGTGTCTGATGCGAGAAACGGCTGAGGGAAAAAGGGATGACAAAAAGTTAAGTGTTTAAAGTATAAATATTAAAAAGTAAGATATAGAAAAAAGAGTATCAAGTGAATAACCATAGGTGATAATTAGATGTTAAAAATATATGAAAATTTTATTTTTTGGGGATGTGGTGGGCAAATTGGGTCGCCGAGCGTTGGCTGAAATTTTGCCCAAGTACCAAAAAAAATATAAGCCGGATTTGATAATGGCCAACGGAGAGAATTTGGCCCATGGCGTGGGGGTTACCGCCGATACTTTGGGGGAAGTTTTGGAGGCCGGGATTGATCTTGTAACCACTGGCAATCATGTATTTGCCAAAAGCGGGGCAGAGGAGATTTTTACCAATTTTGAAAATAAAATTATCCGGCCAGCCAATTATCCAGAAGGTTTACCAGGGCGAGGTTTTGCCACGCTAAAGATTAATGACAAGCGGGTGTGCGTGATAAATTTAAATGGCCGGGTGTTTATGCGGGAAAATTTCGAAGACCCATTCAGGACTTTTGACAGCGTTGAGAAATTGCTAAAAATAGGGAAAAGTGATATAGTGTTGGTAGATTTTCATGCCGAAGCGACTTCGGAGAAAAGTGCCTTTGGCTGGTACGTTGATGGCCGAGCGAGCGTAGTTTTTGGCACGCATACCCATGTACCGACGAATGATATAAAAATTTTACCTCAGGGAACAGCGATTGTGTCTGATGTCGGCATGGTAGGAGATAGGGATGGGGTGATTGGGGTAGAAAAAGAAGGGCCATTGAATTTATTTTTGACACAAGTGCCGACTAGATTTGAATACGCAGAAGAGGGGACAGCGCAAATCAATGCAGTGATAGTCAAGGTTGACGAGAAAAGCGGTCGGGCCACAGAGATTCAGCGGGCTGACACAGAAACAAAAATTTAATTTAGAGAAAGGTCTTAATTAAAATAATAAAACGGATAATTATGAATAAAGCGAGTTTAATCGAAAAAATCGCTGAGAAGACCGGGATAGAAAAGAGGGAAGTGACTCAAGTACTGGATTCTTTCGAGGCAGTAGTGATCGAGAGACTGAAAGCCGGGGATGAGGTGACTCTGACCGGCTTTGGCACCTTTATCGCCAAGTTTCGGTCGGCTCGTGGCGGAGTCAATCCGCAGAAGCCTGAAGAACGGATTCAGGTGCCAGCGGTGACAGTGCCAAAATTCCGAGCAGGCAAAACCCTGAAAGATGCCCTAAAGAGCAAGGTAGTCTAGATTTGTCTTCGAAGTTTTTAATAAGTGCTTGACTGGCACTGATTTTAGGAAGCGCTTTATTTTTTATATTTATTGTTTTCTTAGACTATTGCTGCGGTTAGACAGAGCGTCTGGCTCCTGCCCGCTATTGCCTTTGCCCTCGTGGTGAAACGGATATCACGTTTGGCTTCGGACCAAGAATTAGGGGTTCGAATCCCTTCGAGGGCAATGGCTATGGCAGGCGGGTCGGACCAGAAGGTTCCGGGTTCAAATCCTGGCGGGCGTATAGTTTGTGCCCTGTTAGCTCCCCGCTTAAAGCCCGGAGTTGAACAGTGATAATAGATATTTTTAGCACGGACTCGCCTGACGGCTACGAGATTATTAAAATCATAGTAATTTCATAGGCTTTAAGCGGGGCAGGCAGTTGGACCAACTTCGCCCACAGTAAAAATGGATTAACCTTACTTTTGCCCTTTGAATTTTGCCTTTTAAATTTTTTTATGCCCTGTTAGCTCAGTTGGTAGAGCAGCTCCCTCTTAAGGAGATTGTCGGGGGTTCGAATCCCTCACAGGGCAAATGATAATTTTTAAAACCACCTCGCCGATAAGGCGGGTGGTTTTTTTGATTTTTGTTTAATTTAACAGGTGTAAGTGGAGGGGGGGTAAAATTTAAATATAGTAATTAAAATAAAAAATATGGGAAGATCAATAAAGGTTGGATATTCTACTGGAAGGGGTAGATTTCCAATGTGGGAGAGGGATCATGAGGACGAAATAACTAGGAATTCTGGATCTAGGGTGGTAGAATCAGTAAGTGGACCTCAAAAAGTAGAGGATCCATATAAGGAGATACAAAAAAAGATAGTACCGAATTTGGATGGGTTAGATAAAAAAAGTAATTCTGATAAGATAGCTACAACTAAGGGGATGCGTAAATATCCAGCCGGACGTCAATTGGGTGGCGCCTATTCCAGGAGGGAGCAAGGTTACCTTAGTCAGAAATGTTACAGAAAACGCGATAATAATAAAGAAAATTTGCCCAGGGATACTCGTCGAGAAGGAATAGAATTAAAGAAGGGTCAAGGTGAAGCTTGGGATAAATTTTGGAATCGTGATCAGGATGAAGAAATGGTTGACCCAATAGAACAGAAATATGCGCAAGAAATTCAGGAATACGGCGACGGTGATGATGGGCAGTTAGGTGAGGAAAGAGATGAGCGTAGTCTAAAAAGAGCAGCTTAATGTAGGGATGAACAATTTATTGTTTAGTTTGTCTCAATTTTAAAACCCCGTTTCGATTGAAACGGGGTTTTGAGTTGAAGATTTTACATCAAGGTAACACTGGCCACTTCATCTTTTTCTTCTTTGAGGCGCATGAGGCGGACACCTTGGGTATCGCGACTGAGTACGGGTACGGATTTGAGGGGCAGACGAATAACTTGGCCTTTGAGAGAAATGATCAAGAGATCACCCTTGGTGTCTTCGGGCAAATTATTTGGGTCAACAATAAAGGCGGAGGCGAGCTGGCCAGTTTTGCTAGTGAGTTTCATGGTTTTGACACCAGATCCGCCGCGACCTTGGACTTTATAGTTTTTGAGCGAAGTAAGCTTCCCGGTGCCATTGGCGGAAAGAGCAAAGACAGAACCTTTGATATTGGCTTGGTTGACGATATCCATGCCAATCACTTGGCTATTTTTTTTGAGACGGATGCCACGAACACCGCTGGCAGTGCGTCCCATGGGTCTGAGGTTTGATTCTTTAAAGCGTATGGCTTGCCCGGCGGTAGAGGTCAAAATTACTTCGTCTTTACCAGTGGAAGGCTTGACCCAATTGAGAAAATCATCCTGTTTGAGCTTGATGGCGATGAGGCCGGAGCGACGGACATTTTCAAATTGATCTAGAGCGACTTTTTTGACCGTGCCTTTTTTGGTGGACATCACCAAAAATTTATAGCTATCAAGATCGGCCAAAGATAGAACAGAAGAAACTTTTTCGCCAGGAGCCAGCTGGAGGAAGTTGACCACAGCTTGGCCTTTGGCGGTGCGGGAGGCGACGGGAATCTCATAAGCCTTGAGCTGGAAGACACGGCCGCGCGTGGTGAAGAAGAGCAGGTCTTTGTGGGTAGTAGTGGCAAAGAGAGATTCCACGGTGTCTTCTTCTTTGGTGGTGACGCCGGCGACGCCTTTGCCACCGCGAGCTTGAGTTTTGAAGGTGTCTGGTGGCAGACGCTTGATATAGCCGTCTTTGGTAATAACCACAATGACACTCTCGTCAGGGATCAAATCTTCTTGTGAGAATTTGTCCACGGCGTTTTTGAAGATTTTGGTGCGACGTTCGTCAGCATATTTTTCTTTGATGGATGCAAGTTCTTTTTTGATAAGACCCAAGATCTTCTGCGGGCTTTTTAAAATAGCTTCCAATTCTTTGATTAAAGCCAATTTTTCTTTGAGTTCAGTTTCAATTTTCAGGCGTTCCAGGTTGGCCAGTTGCTGGAGTTTCATTTCCAAGATAGCTACGGCTTGAATTTCAGTCAGTTTGAATTTATTCATCAAATTAAGCTTGGCGTTTTCGCGATCCTTGGATTCCTTGATTGTTTTGATAACAGCGTCAATTTTATTTAAAGCTAACATCAAACCCTCTAAGATATGAGCGCGGGCTTTGGCCTTGTCTAAATCAAATTTGGTGCGGCGCGCGATAACCTCTTGCTGGTGCTTGATATATTCTTCCAAGATCATTTTGAGGGTCAAGACGCGAGGCTGGATGCCATCAACGAGGGCGAGCATATTGACATGGAAGGAACCCTGAAGCGCGGTTTGCTTATAGAGCTGATTGAGAATTTTTTTGGGGTAAGTATCTTTTTTTAGATCGATGACGACACGCACCTCGCCTTTGGCTGATTCGTCGCGGATGTCTTTGATACCTTCAATTTTTTTATCTTTGACCAGTTCGGCCATGCGTTCAATCAGAGCTGATTTATTGACCTGATAGGGGACAGAAGAGATAATAATTTGAAAGCCGTTTTTTGTTTCCACAATTTCGGTGTCGGCGCGCATAACAATGGAACCCTTACCAGTGGCATAGGCTTGTTTGATATCCTGAAGATTAAAAATTGAGGCGCCAGTGGGAAAGTCCGGTCCTTTGACATAGGCCATCAGGTCATCCAGATCAGCCGCGGGATGATCGATGAGGTGGCAGACGCCATCAATAATTTCACCCAAATTGTGCGGCGGGATACTGGTGGCCATGCCAACAGCGATGCCGAGAGAGCCATTTAGAAGCAAGTTGGGAAGCTTAGCAGGGAGAACCAGAGGCTCTTTTTGAGAACCATCATAGTTGGGAATAAAATTGACAGTGTCTTTGTCCAAATCAGTGAGCATAGCCTCCGAGATGGAATCCAATTTTGCTTCGGTGTAACGCATAGCGGCCGCGCTATCACCATCCATAGAACCAAAGTTGCCTTGGCCGTGGACCAGCGGATAGCGCATGGAAAAATCTTGGGCCAGACGAACCATAGAATCGTAAACGGCAGCGTCGCCATGGGGATGGTATTTGCCTAGGACTTCACCGACAACGGTGGCGGATTTGCGGAATTTGGCCGAAGGTTTCAAGCCAATATCCCACATAGCATAAAGGATGCGGCGATGGACAGGCTTCAGACCATCACGAACATCAGGCAGAGCGCGGGCGACAATGACGGACATGGCATAATCTAAATATGATTCGCGCATTTCTTGGACGATTTCCCGGGATTCAATCACTTCAGCCGGAGCGGGAGTCAAAGAGGCTTCGGGGGAGCTTTTGGCTGGTTTGATTTTTTTATCTTTCATAATTTGAATCAATTAACAGTTAGCAATAATATTATTTTTGGAGCTTGGTCGTTGTCGGCGTGCTGGTCGGAGTACTGGTGGCAATATTTAAGCGTTCGATTATTTCATCTAATTCAGCTGGCTGAAAGGAGGCAGCGTTTTGCAAGGTGGCGCTGGTAGAAGTACTGCTTTGTTTTACCATATCTTTCAGGTTTTCAATATCTTGAAAAAAATTATTTAACTTTTGTTCTATCGGCTCAAGGGTTTCACTGCGTTGAAGCGGATTGATAGAAGGGGAATTTTTTTTGAGGGTATGGGCCAAGGTGATAATCCAAACAGTAAAAATAATGACCATGGTAATACCCATAATCAGATAAACCTTGAAGCGGGGATCTTGGGGTGAAAATTTCATCAGGATTTATTTTTTAGGCTTTGTTGTTTGGCCAGTGATGACACGCTAAATTAGAAGCAATTGTTTAAACCTGGAGTAAGATTAAACGGGTGTCTTCCTGGGGCAAATCTTTTTTGGTGATTTTGAGCTTGTCCATCTCCTCTTTGTGATTGCCCATTTCTTTGATGAATTTGTCGGCCGTGTCCAGATCAATTTTTAGTCCGGGAATTTTGTAATGCATGGGAATAACAATGCGCGGTTCAATTTGGGAAACAAGATTGGCAGCTTCAGAGCCATTGATGGTGTATTTGCCACCGACTGGCGCGAGAAGGATGTCGGCTTCTTCAATAAATTCCAGTTGTTCCGGAGAGAGCTCTTTTTGTCCTAGATCTCCTAAGTGGACAAGAGTAATACCCTCAGCATTGATAACGTAAATGATATTATGGCCAAGTTTTTTCCCAGCTTCATTGTCATGTGACGAGGGCAAACCACGGACAAAAACGTTTTTTATTTCATACTCACCAGGCCCTTTGATAACGAAAGGGTTTTGGTTTTCTTCGGCGCCTTTGATTTTACTCAAATCAGAGTGGTCTTTGTGCTCATGGCTGACGGTGACAATGTCGGCGGTCAGGCGCGGCAGTTTTAGACCACAATCTTCGGTATATGGGTCGGTGATAATAGTGGTTTCCCCGAGTGGAGATTTAACTTGGATTTTGAAACATGATTGGCCGAGCCATTGGATTTGCATAGAAGGAGAAAGTTAGTTCATTAAAACATTAAAGCACTAGAGCATGAAAACATGAAAACATTAAAACAAAAGAATAAGACAAGAATAGAGATAGTTTATTTTAAAGATTTTATGCTATAAAATTAGGGGCTTTGGAAGCCCTTAATATATGTTTTTATACTTCAATATTACCAGTTTTTGAGGCCTCTTGTCAAATCTCTAGAAATAGGCTATACTACTTTTAATTCATATACTTTTATCAATTAACTAGGGGCTTGAAACGCGAAAACGTTGGCCCTATTATTAACTAATTTTTTTATGAATACAGCAAGCAAAATCAAGACCAATAACATGGAAAAGCTCCTAAATTCTCCAGATAGTCCGGCTCTGCCAAAGCCCGGGGATTTATTGGAAGGAGAGGTAGTATTTGTCGGAAGAAATGAAATTTTGGTGGATATCAATGGCCTTTTAACCGGGCTGATTCGCGGTTATGAGGCTTATGACGAGTCGGGCGAATACAGTAATTTAAAAGTCGGCGACGTAATTTCAGCGACGGTGATCGAGGGAGAAAACGAGAAGGGTTTGGTGGAATTATCTTTGAAACAGGCGGGACACAAGAAGGCCTGGGACAAGATCCGCAAAGCCAAACAAGAAGGCGAAATAGTAGAGGTGACCGTTCTCGACGCCAACAAAGGCGGATTGATGGTGAAGCTCGATCAGACACTTGGCTTTTTGCCGGTATCGCAATTATCGCCAGAGCATTATCCGAGGGTTATCGGTGGCAATAAAAACAAGATTTTGGAAAAATTGAAATCAATGGTTACTACCAAGCTCAAAGTGCGGGTTTTGGATATCAACGACGAAGACGGTACCTTGATTGTTTCAGAACGGGCAGTGGACTCAGAAGAGCGTAAGAAAATTTTGGGTGAATATAAGAAGGGTGATGTGGTGGAAGGTCTAATCACCGGCGTGGTGGACTTTGGGGCGTTTATGGAGTTTGGCAATGGGCTGGAAGGATTGATCCATATTTCTGAATTGGGTTGGCAGAGAATCGATGATCCGAGAGATATTGTCAAAGAAGGACAGAAGATCAAAGCGCAGATCATCGATATCAACGCCAACAAGGTTTCCTTGTCTATTAAGAGACTAGAAAAAGATCCCTGGGAAGCAATCAAGGATAAATATAAAGTAGGAGACAAGGTAAAAGCCAAGGTGGTGAAGATTCATAAGATGGGAGCATTTGTGGAACTGGAACCAAATATTCAGGGTCTGGCCAGATTGGGCGAAAGAGGAAAAGACGATGAGAAGGGCGGAGTCGAATTGAACAAGGAATATAGTTTTGTGATTACCAATTTTGAGCCAGTGAGCCATAAGTTGGGATTGAGCTTGGAATAGAAGAGAAGGAATAATCAAAACCCCATGCTAACGTGTGGGGTTTTTGTAATGTCTTATTTCCCCTCCTTGCTAAGGAGGGGATAAAGGGGTGGTTGGTATTGAAATGTAAATGTCCGTGGTTTTCTAGCCGTCCCTGGCTATGTCTCCCCGCACCGCTTCGCTAAGCGGGGCAGGCTGGAACGCTTCTACTGATTT
>JAAZMX010000043.1 GCA_012798565.1 Candidatus Kuenenbacteria bacterium | reverse complement strand
TTATGTCCAGCTCACAGTCTTCAACGCCACCGGACAGACCATCACCCGCCTGGTCGATGAGGAGCAGGGCGCCGGCAGCTACCAGGTTTCCTGGGATGGATCTGCTGTCCCGACCGGTATCTATTTCTACCGGATCGAAGCAGGTTCCTTTTCCAAGGTTCAAAAAATGACCCTCATGAAGTAGATGGCCAGAAAAGGAGGAAATTCGAGGGTCACGAGAAGAGGACTATAAGTCATCTTTCCGTGGCCCTCTTTTCTTTTTGGGAACCCTCTCCCCATGGGAGAGGGACGCTAAGAAGTCTTGTATTTAGACCCATCATAGTATATAATAAGAGTTAAAGGTAACATCACAGGTAACATTTAACCTATAAAGTAATAAATATATGGGAAAAGCAGACATTTTAAGCATTCTAAAAAGCAATAATACGGTTTTTTCTTTTAAGGAGATATTATTAACTTCTGGGGAGAGAAACCCGGCTCTTTTGAGGCGCAGAATATATTCCTATCTAAAAAATGGCCAGCTTTACGGTATTCGCCGAGGTTTATACGCCAAAGACAAGAATTACAACAAGCTCGAGTTGGCGACAAAAATATTTATTCCTGCCTATGTGAGTTTTGAAACAGTTTTAACGAAGGCCGGAATTATCTTTCAGCATTATAGCCAAATTTTTGTTGCTTCATATCAAACCAAGGACATCAATTGTGATGGCCAGCTTTTTTCGTTCAAAAAATTAAAACCGAACATTCTGAATAATAACAATGGCATAGAAAACAAAGATTATTACTCACTCGCCTCAAAAGAAAGAGCGTTTTTAGACGTTGTATATCTTCATAAAGATTACCACTTCGATAATTTATCACCATTGGATTGGCCCAAGGTCTTTTCCATGTTGCCGCTATATGGCAACAAAAGAATGGTTGGAAAAGTAAACGAATACTACAACGATTTTAAATCTAAATAAAACCATAAATTTATGACCATAGACAGAACCACTCACAAAAATATTCTCATCAGAATTTTAAAAGATATATTTACCGATCCAAGTGTTGGACCTTTTCTTGGTTTTAAAGGAGGCACGGCTGCTTTCCTTTTTTATGATCTCAATCGGTTTTCGGTAGATTTAGACTTTGACCTGCTGGAGGCAACCAAAGAGGATCAGGTTTTCAATCGGGTTAAAGAGATTTTGGAAAGTTATGGAACGCTCAAAGAGGCCGCGCTGAAAAGATTTAATCTTTTTTACTTGCTTTCTTATGAAGAGAAATTTGCCGGGGCTCAAAATGTGAAAGTGGAAATAAGCCGCCGGGATTTTGGTTCTAGATATGAGGTGAAGTCATACATTGGCATTCCAATGAAAGTGATGATCAAGGAAGATATGGCGGCTCACAAGCTCTGTGCTCTGCACGAAAGAATCGGTAAAACTAATCGAGATATTTTTGATGTTTATTTCTTTTTAAAAAATAACTGGCCGATTAATAAGCAAATTGTGGAAAATCGCACCGGTCTGACCTACAAAGAATTTCTGAAAAAAAATATTAAATTATTGGAAAAAACTACGGAGCGCAATATCCTGGCCGGCATGGGCGAGTTGTTGGATGAAAAGCAAAAAGCTTGGGTGAAGTCAAAGCTCAAGACGGAGACAATATTTTTGATGAAGCTGGCCTTGGATAACGAAAAATAAAAATCCCTTTTTGGCTCTCCCTTTCCCTCTCCCCACGGGAGAGGGTGGGGTGAGGGATATTATCAAAAAGCTTGGTCCGACACTCCGATTTTGAATTTTTCTATTGTTTGGCATTTCTTTTTATATTGTGTTATAATAACATCATAATCAACCAAACCACATATTTTTTATGAACACTCGTCGAATAAAAAATATCTATTTTTTAGCCGCTTTTTTATTAGTGGCTTTTTTTATTATAAACATTAACGCAAATACATCGCTGGCGGCTGATGATGATGCTGTTGTTCCGGCTTGTATCGATGATGATTGCGATAATAGTCAATACTATTGCGTTACAGCGCACTCTCTTGATTGGACTGCCTCTGGCTATCCGAGTGGTGCTGGTAATCCTAGTTGTTGTGGCGATGATAGTCAGGAGTATTACAAACAGCACCCAAACCAATCATCATGGACTGGGTGTTGTAATACTGATATTGATCCATACTCAGTAGGAAAGTGTTTTGCTGACGTCGGAGCCACGTGTTCTGATAATAATTTTTATTGCGACACAAATGGAAGATGCGTAGACGACGGTTCTTACTTTGAAAGTGGCGCACTAAGGAGTATTGATGGACTTTATGCCGCTGATCGAGAATATTGCTTTGAATCGGCTAGTATAAATACAGGCTATGGCATATGGTATGACCAAGATAGATATAGCTGGACTTGCCAAGAGGGGACCTGGTTTTCCAACTCCTCTAGTTGTAAATCTGCTGGCCCTGATGGCGTTTGTGATGATACAGGAATTACTTCTGACGGCTTCTGCTGTGGCGATGATGCTACTGCTAGCGTTGGCGAATATACCAGTGGGTGTAGGTCTTTAGGTGATCAAATATCAGCCAATTGTTCCAGTGATCTAATTTGCTGTCCTAACGACTCATGTGTTTATAATAATCAATGCTATCCTTCTATTGGAAAATTGTATTCAGTAGGTGTTCAGCCTGATTTAAAAACACTTTGTATTTTGGCTCCTACTTATGCTTTTGGGACTGCTTGGGTAGATTGTGATCAATCAGGGGAAGTTTGGAGCTGGCCAATGGGTAAAGTGCTTGTTAATCAACCAAATATGTGTAATACCTGTGGCGGCTCATGGGCCATTGGTGGTGAATCCCTGGTTTTTGGGGAGTATGATTCAGGCACAGCCACAGAATGTTGCGGTGATGACTCTGGGGAATATTATATTACTTCTTTCTGCCCCGGTTATTCCGGTTCCGGCAAATGCTGTAACGGCGCAGGAAAGAGCATTGATGCTTCAGGAAATTGCGTGGCTTCTTGCCCTGTGCCCAACACCGCTCCCACCTCTTTCTCCCTCTCCTCTCCTGCCAACAATGCCACCATGGTTTCCACCAGTCCGACCCTGAGCTGGAGCGAATCTACTGATCCGGAAGGCACGACCGTCACCTACAACATATATTATTGCTGTTCCCCCACTGCTGGCTGTACTCTGCCTTCTAGTCCAAACTACACTACCTCTGGCGAAAGCTGGAGCCTCTCCGGTTTGACCCTTGGCAACTATTGCCGCTGGAATGTCGTCGCTTCTGATGGTTCCCTCCAGACCACCTCCTCCAACGGTCCTTTTTCTTTCCGTGTCAATCAAGCTCCGAATACCCCGGTCAATATCGCCCCGTCAGCTGGCGCGACCTGCGTGGCCGCCCGCCCCAGCTTGAGTTGGAGCGGAAGTGATCCGGATACCGGAGACACGGTGAATTATCAAGTCAAATGGTGCACCGGTTCCGGCTGTACTCCGACCCTCCAAGCTAACACCAGCAATACCAACTATACTCCGAGTTCTGATTTTCCTAGAAATACCATTGTCCGCTGGCAGATCACGGCCTACGACGCGCTATGGACCTATGTCAGCGGCGCGATTACGCAATTCACCACCGCGCCTGCCACGCCGAGTGCCACTGTCACTGATAGCATTAACAGCACCTGCTCTGCCGGGCCGGACACCGTTTCTGTGAATTGGTCCAATGGTTCTACTCCTCTCTGGGGCTATAGTTCTGATGCTGTTTGCAACGCCAGCGACTCCTATCCCAATAGCGGTTCTTCCGCTACCGTGAGCTCGACTCACTCTGATTATCTCTGTTTTAAAAACAGTGACTCCTGCAGTCTGGTCGGTTACAGTTCGGCCCAAGGGCCATTAAGGGTTGATACAACTGCGCCCACGGTCAGTTCAGTTACCGCCAGTAACCCATCCAGTACCTGCGAGCAGATTTTGTTCACTATCAACGGCGCCGCCGACACTGGTTGTGCCGGCTTGGCCAGCCAGCCTTATTCTTTTGATGGCGGTGGGAGCTGGCAATCCGGCAACACCAAGTTATACACTGGTGTTACCAGTCAGACAGCTCAGGTCCGCGTCAGGGATTCTGCTGGCAATGTCTATAGCACCACCGCTTCCGGCACTGCCGGTAATTGTAGTGGTCCAACCATTAGCTTTAATCCCACTTCTCGTTCCTACAACTACACCGATGTCAGCGTTGTCGCCACCGCTTCTGATTCCGATGGCATTTCTTCCACCCTTTATTGCTGGAGCAACAGTGGCAACTGCACCCCGACCACACCATTCACCAATGGTTCATCTCTGACCCAAAACAGTACTGGTAGCTGGACATTATGTGTCAAGGCCACTGACAATACCAGCAATTCCAATACGCAATGTTCCAGCCCTTATGAAATTGATAAAATAGCGCCCACGATCACGGCCCTCTCCACAAATGTCAGCTCTGTTTGTAGCGGTGGGACCGCCACTATTTCTTGGTCAGCCAGCGATACCGGCGGCTCTGGTTTGAATCGCACCGAACTTTGGGCCAACCCCGGTTCTGGCTGGGCTATTGTTTCCGGTTGTTCCTCGAGTCCTTGTACTGTCACTGTTTCCGCTACTACTCAATATGGGGTCCACGCCATCGATAACGCCGGCAATTGCATAAATGAGTCTGGTGGGCACTGCGGCGGTGTTTCTTCTGACAGTGTTTCTCGTAGTGCGGTTGGTCCGGACACGATTACCGCGCTCACGGCGCCTGGCGCGCCCGGCAATCCGACCTATTCCGGCACCACCCAAAATGGCACCAATGTTTCTTGGACTGCCGGCTCCGGTGCCACCTCTTATGGTTTGTATCGCTGCGAAGGCGTCGGTTGCGCCAAGCCCGGCTCTTCTTGGGATAATGTTACCAGTCCCTATACCGATAGTTCTCTGAATTGTAATACCACCTATCGTTATTGGATCGAAGCTAGAAATTCTTGCGGTTCAACTACCTCGGCCCAGGGCACCTCGGTCACCACTGGGGCCTGCACTGCTCCGTCTATTTCTTTCAATCCGACCTCTATGGCGTGGTCATCCAACGACGCTTCCGTTGTTGTCACCGCCAATGATTCGTCTGGCGTTAGTTACGTTCACTATTGTTGGACCACCAGCGCTTCTTGCGACCCGGGCACTGCTTCTTCCAATGATTCTCCCTTTGCTTGTAACGGCTCTTCACCTTGCAGTGCTACGGTTGTCAAAGACACCACTGGCCAGTGGAATCTTTGCGCTCGCGCCAGAAACACTGGTGGCAGCTGGAGCGCCGTGGTTTGTTCTGGTCTTTACAAAATTGATAAAAATAAACCACTGGTCAGTAATTTCCAGGCCGAAGGAGTCGGTCTTGGCGGTCATGTTACCATTACCGAAGTTGGCGAAAAACCCACTTTTGTTTGGAGTACTTCCGATAGTGAATCCGGCATGAAGCGGGTTGAATTGTGGCGCACTAATTACAACGCTACCACCTGTAATGGCGTCACTATGACTGGTTGTAGTTGGAGCCAGATTTGGGTTGATACAGATGCGATTGACGCAACCGGTCGCGACGATACCACCGCCCTTGATACGGGAGATTATTTATATGGCTTGCACGCGCTGGATAATGTTGATAATTGCGCTTTGGAAAACAATCAAGGTTGCAGTGGTAACAACGGCGATCCGATTCGTGTCACTTTGGCCATTGGTGGCTTGCCACCCTGTACTGTTCCTAGTCAGCCCACCAGTCTTGATCATTCTGGCAATACGGTGAATTCCATCACCTGGACCTGGACCGCCCCATCATCCGGTGACTCACCGATCACTTATCAAATTTACAACTCTGATAATCAGTTGGTAGGTACGTCTGACACTGTCAGTTATGTGCAAACCGCTGTCAGCGATGGCGGTGCCACTCTTTCTGCTAATACCGAATATACTGTCTATGTCGTGGCCGTTAATGCCTGTGGTGCTAGTGGTTCATCTGGCAATGCTTCCGCCTATACTTCCGCCAATCCACCGGCTTCCTGTTCTGGCACGGCAGTTTCTTCTACTGCCATCGATTGGTCCTGGGTTTCTGGCGGCGCTCAAGATTCTTTTTACGCCTCCAATTCCGCTGGTAACTCCAACTGGATCCCAGGCACCAGCTGGAGCCAGATTGGCCTGACTTGCGATACTAGCTATACTACTTCAGTCATGGCTCGAAATCAACAAGGCGATGAAACCACCGCTGTTCAATGTTCCGCTTCCACTGCTACTTGTAGCGCCGGCGGCCCTGTCACTGCCGCTTACCAATGGTGCGCCGCCACTACTGACACCATTATCTTTGTTGATGCTTCTTCTGGCGGAGTCGGTGGCGTTACTGGCTGGGTCTGGGATTTTGGCGATGGGGAGACCTGTTTATCCAACTGCAACACTGGTAGTTATAACGGCAGTAATCAATATCCGGTTCATCAATACACTCTTTCTGGCGGTTCGGGCACCAAAACTTTTGGGGAAAATGGCTCCTCTGATTACAGTGGGGTCACCTATGATGGTCACGCTACCAGCTATTCCGCTTCGCGAGATACCAATTATGGCGATAGCACCCTCATGGAAGTTGGTACCGGCAGTTCTGGCCGCATCCGTCGCGGCTGGTTCAAGTTTGATTTTATTGACGATCTCCAAGCTGCCGGCGTTACTGATTCCAGTCAGATTACCGGCGCGACTCTGCGGCTTTATTCTTATGACCCGGACGGGGCTGGTTTGACTCTCAATTTTCACGCGTTATTGAAAAATTGGGTGGAAAGTGAAGCTACTTGGAATAGTTATCGCTCCGGTTCGGCCTGGTCAACGGCCGGAGCTGGAGCCAGCGCCAGTGGTGTTAATGGCTGGGTGGTCGGCGATTATGATGGCACCCGCGACCGCGCTTATACTGCCGACTTTTCTTATACCAATGTCGCCAGAGCCAACGAATGGATTGTGGAAAGCGGTGCCAATCTTTTGAATAGAATAAAATTTTGGTTTGATAACCCGACCAAGAATTATGGTTATTTGGCCAAACGTAATCCTGAAACCGCTGATGAAAATGGATTTAAATTAATTTCTTCCGAGCATGCCACTTTGTCTTGGCGCCCGCAACTATCTATTTCTTACAGCGTGCCGGCCTCTACTGCCAGAACCGTCATTCTGACCGCCAGTGACAGCGCCAGCAACTCTGATCAAGAAATCAAAACTGTTTATTTAGATCCCGTGACCTATCCCTGCTCTGGCTTGGGCTGCGAACCAGCCTGCTATACTACTCCGGGTACTTGTTCCACCTCCCAGTGTGATAACAACGCCAATGGTTTTCTTTACCAGCAGATTAGGGACAATGATTGTCCGGACAACTGCCACTGTCCAGCTTGGTCCGCCTATCAGAGCTGCCAAGCCTCTTATACCAATTGCCCCAGCGCCAGCCCTTATCAAAGAGTGGAATGTTACACCGGCACTGGCTGTAATACCGCCACCAACGCTTGTACCTGTGAAGCTGGTTATGAGCCGGACGGCGCTGGCTCCTGCCGCCTCGAAGAGTTTACCTTCCGGGAAATCAATGCCTTGGGTTCTACCCAACTTTCCCTTCACTGGGACAAGCAAGGCGCCACCAATTCCTACACTATCTTTTGTAATAGTTTGACTGAAAATACCACCTGTGATACCGGCGACTGTTATTATACGTTTGGCGGTCTGGCTCCTGGCACCACCTATACTTGTTACCTGCGGGCCAACTTGGGTACGAATATTTTAAATTCCACCACCAATCCTCTCTGCGGTCGTTCTTCCCCTCCGCCCTGTCCGCTTTCTGGCACTACTGATAGTGTGGTTAGTGGCTTTACTATTGAGCCAACCTGCGGTCAACTGCGCCTGAGTTGGGAAAACTTGGGAGCTGATTATACCTACAATATCCGCAAGAGCACCAATGGTTATGTGGAAACTGGCGACCCCTGGCAGTCAATGACCAGTGCCCAGTGCGGCGGAGATACCTGTGTTTTAGAGGACCAGGAAATTTTGCCTCAAGTCGAGTATTACTACACCATCAAAAGTGAAAAGGATGGCGAAGAGTCTGGTACTCCTTCCCAAAAGAGCGCCAAATCGTACTGCTATGAAGCTCCGGATTGGGAAGAGCGGTAGAAGCAGTGATGAATTCAAAAAAGAGCGGCCACCATCCGCTCTTTTGATTGCTGATATTTTTTATCTTTATAAATTTATAGTAAACTTAAAGTTAGAGCAATCTTATGGGTTTATTCAAAAAAAATAAAAATTTTTTTTATGCCTATGCCATGCTGACCGGCACGATTATCGGCGTGGGCTTTTTTTCTTTGCCTTACATCACCAGCCGAGCGGGTATTTTAACAGTCGGGGTCTATTTTATTTTTCTTGGGGCCATCTCCATGCTGATCCATCTTTTCTGGGCCGAAGTGGTCGCCAAGACCAGTGGCCAGCATCGTTTGCCTGGTTTGGCCAAAATTTATCTAGGGAAGCATTGGGGCCGCGTAGCCACTATTACGGCCATCGGCAGTTTGTTTGGAGCGATTTTGGCTTATGTGATTTTGGGCGCTGATTTTTCCCATGCTTTATTAAACGGCCATGGCGGAACCAATGAATGGCTGCATGTTATTTTATATTGTCTTGTCGGCGCTATTTTGATCTGGCGGGGAAACAAGATAATCGCGGAGCTTGAGGTCGGCGGCATGATCGCCCTGGCTTTGGTATTGGTTTTTTTGGTTTGGAGCGCCAGCGGCCATTTGTACCTGGAAAACATCTTGGCCCTCAAGGGCCAGGTGAAAAATTTCTTTTTACCTTATGGGGTGGTGCTTTTTTCACTGTGGGGCGCTTCTGCTATCCCTGATATCCGCGAAGTGATGGGTCGGGACAAAAAATATTTTAATCGAGTGATTATCTGGTCCGGGCTGACAGCGATTGCCGTTTATTTTTTGTTTATCATTATAATTTTGGGCGTGAGCGGTGAGGCGGTGGATCCCAATTCACTTGGCGGCCTGGGGGGTATCTTGGGTCTGAAGATGAGCAGGATTTTATTAACCATGGGTATTATCACGACCTTTACTTCTTACATCACTTTGACTTTGGCTTTGAACAAACTCTTGATTTATGATTTGGGGATGAATTCAACCCTCGCTTTAGTTTTGGTGGCTGGCGGGCCAATGATTTTTTATTTTTTGGGGATCAATGATTTTATCGCGGTGATCTCTTTTGTCGGCACGGTTTTTTTGGCGATTGACGGGATATTTATCGTTTCCATTTACCGCCGGGTCGGAAAATTTAGCGGCTTGAAGCGGCTAGGAGTCGGCACCATGATCATTTGTTTTATTTTGGGGATCATTTATGAATTTTATAAAATATTATGATCAAACCTTCTAAACGCTCTAGTCAGTTAATCGCCTCGCCGATCAGAAAATTTTGGCCTCTGGCCGTGGCCGCAAAGAAGCAGGGGATCGAGGTTCTGAAATTAAATATCGGCGATCCAGATTTGAGCTTGCCCCAAGAGATTCAAAAAAGCCTCAGGAAAATTAACCTCAAAAATTTGGGTTATGCGCCCTCAGCCGGGCTGATCGAAAATGTTGATGCTTGGCGGACTTATTACCAAACCTTTGGGCTTAATTTTGAACGGGAAAATATCATCCCCACTACCGGCGCCACCGAAGGCATTTTGTTCTCCCTTTTGACCGTGGCTGATCCGGGCGAAGAGATTTTGGTTTTTGAACCGCTCTATACCAACTACAAAGCCCTAGCTGGGCTGGCCAATGTGATTTTGAAACCGATAACTCTGAAATTAGAGAATAATTTCCAGCTGCCGCCGGAGGGAGAGATTATTAAAAAGATTAGCGCCAAAACTAGGGCGATCATCATTATCAATCCTGACAATCCAACCGGCAAGGTGTGGAGTGTTAAAGAGTTGAAAACGATTATTAAAATAGCCAAAAAATATAATTTATATATTATTGCCGATGAGACCTACCGCGAAATTGTTTTTACCGGGCGGCCAGGGAGTATCTTAAATTTGGCTGGCGCGCGCGAGCGGGTTATTCTACTGGATAGCGTCTCCAAAAGATTTTCCATACCCGGCATGAGAATCGGGATTATTGCTTCATATAATAAAATAGTAATGCAAACGATCTTAAAATTAGCCATGGCCAGACTTTCAGCTCCGACCATCGGGCAGCTGCTTACCATTTCAGCGCTGAAAAATAGCCGTCGTTATACCAGAAAAATAGCGGCCGAATATCGCCGGCGCAGTGAGACGGTTCAAGCGGGATTACGGAAAATACCGGGCGTTACTTATAATCAGCCGGCTGGCGCTTTTTACCAAGTGATAAAATTGCCAGTGGCCAAGGCCGACGATTTTATCCGATTCATGCTGGAAGATTTTCATTATCAAAGCCAGACACTTTTGGTGGCCCCGATGGAAGATTTTTATCTGACGCCGGGCCTTGGCCAACAGGAAATCAGATTGGCTTATGTTTTGGAAAGTAAAAAATTACAGCAAGCGATAACTATTTTAAAATTGGGACTGGAGCAATATTTAGGTCAAAAGCCGAAATAGAAATTATAATTTCTTAATATTTGTATATTTGTATTGATTGGTAATTTGTATTATTTATGCAACAATATCACAAAGTCGGCAACCGGCAAGGCCGGCCGGCGTATCGCACGCCGTCTAGTTTCAAGACAAGAGCAGCCTTGACGACCAAGGTAGCAAAAATCCAAAATCCTAATTTCCAAGGTCAAACAAAATCCAAAATTAGAAATTCAAATACATAAGGGGTTAGAC
>JAAZMX010000042.1 GCA_012798565.1 Candidatus Kuenenbacteria bacterium | reverse complement strand
GGTCGCTGGGGCGCTCTTGGTTATTGCTACTTCATAGGTTGGCGGTAATGTGACTGTAGTTTCTGCACTGTCCTCATCGTGCTTACTGCCACTGTCGATGGTTGCGTTATTAATAATAGTGTCACCCACGGTTGGTAAGCTGTCGATTTCGACAGTGATTGTTATCGAGCCACTGTCTCCCGGTTGTAAATCACCTAGATTCCAGGTTAATGTCTTGCCATTTTGAATATAACCGTTTGTTGCTGAAACCAAACTCACTTCGTTTGGCAAGCTGTCAGTCACGATCACGTTTGACGCGACCATGTTGCCGGTCACGGTGTAATTCAAAGTATAGGTTAAGTTGTCGCCGACATAAGCACTTGTTTTATCGACTACTTTAGTGATATCAATATTATAAAAAGGTACCGCAATAATAGTCGTTACTTCTGTATCCTTGGCATTTTTACAGCCGCTCGTGATCACCCCAGTGTTGCTGACTTCGGTACCAGCGCTTACGCCACTGTTTACCTTTACCACTATCTCTAGTGAACCATAAGCTTCCGGTGTGATATTACCCAGATTCCAGGTCAATGTTTGACCGACCAAGAGATAATCGCCGGTCGCTGAAACAAAACTTACTTCGCTGGGCAAGGTGTCGGCAATGATCGTATTTAAAGCGATTTTATTGCCCGTCACCCGCCAATTCAAAGTATAAGTCATCTCGTCCCCGGCATGAGCCTGAGCTGGCGCAGTCTTATCAATAAAAAGATTAAAGCTCTCCACTACCGTTTGCGCGGTAGCAGTTTTTTCCTTCTCCCCACTTTGTATCTTGGCTGTATTGGTTAGCTTGTTGCCAACCTCTGGCAGGCTGTTAATTTTGACAGTCACTGTCATCGAGCCTTGAGCTCCGGCTTGTAGGTTACCCAGATTCCAAGTCAACACTTGGCCATTTGGCGTATAGCTGCCGGTCGCTGAGACTAGGCTTACTTCTTTTGGTAAGCTGTCAGTCACAACGACGTTTGGCGCGACCATGTTGCCGGTCACGGTGTAATTCAAAGTATAGGTTAAGTTGTCGCCGACTTTGGCTGTGGTCTTGTCCACTATTTTGGTAATGTCTACTCCGTAAAAAGGAGCCAAAACTACAGTGGTTACTTCTGTGTCATTTTTAGTTTTACAGCCGCTTGTGATTACCCCGGTATTGTAGATCTTAGTACCGGCTGATAATGAACTGTTTAGCTTCACGGTCACCTTGACGATGCCGCTAGCGCTCGGGGTTACGTTACCCAAATTCCAGGTGATGGTTTTATCTGAAATTGAGTAGTCACCGGTCGCTGAAACAAAACTTACTTCATTGGGTAAAGTATCGGTTATTTTTGTGTTGTAGGCGGTCTCATTGCCTGTTACCTGCCAGTCTATGGTATAGGTTATTTGGTCACCCGGATAGGCTTCGGCTGGAGCGAATTTGTCGATGAAAATGTCATAGGAAGTACATTTACCGCCAATCGCCACTGTTGTTTTCTCGCTGTCAATGTCAGCGTGAGTAGCACTCTCCAAAGCCGCTAGATTATAAAATATTGTCCCCGTTGCTAAGCAAGAATTTATTTTCACAACCACACTGGCGCTACCTTTGGCCATTGGGGTTATTGTTCCCAAGTTCCAAGTTATTGTATGCTCGGTCGGGTTGTATACGTAATCCCCGGTAGCAGACACGAAACTTACTTCTTTTGGTAAGCTGTCGGTCATAACTAGATTCTCGGCCGGAGTATTTCCTTCAACCGCCCAGTTTAAAAGATAATTTATCTGCTGGCCGACATTGGCCTGCGAAGGGGCTATTTTATCAACAAAAAGTTTGTAATAAAGAATTTTTGTTTCTGTTGTTGACTCATCTCTTTTATCTCCGCTCGTCACTACGGCGGTATTTCTTATGATATCACCAACCGTTGGGAGACTGTCTGCCACAACTGTTATCTCCATCGAGCCTGAGGCATTCGGCTGCATACTACCCAGATTCCAAATGAGCGTCTTGTCACTCATGGTGTAGTCACCAGTCGCGGAAATTAAACTCACTTCCGCGGGCAGAGTATCAGTCACAACCACATTTGAAGCCATGGTATTACCTGTGACTGACCAATAAATTTTATAGGTCATCTTTTCGCCCAAACCGATCTCGCTTGGGGCGGTCTTTTCTATTGTCAACTGATATTCCGGTGTCTCTACCGGTATCAACGTTAAAGCAGTTATATATACGCTTTGGCCCATCATCTGTCCGCTCGGCGATCTTTTCGATGTCCAATATGTTTCATCGCCATATACCAAAGAATAATGATTTAAATAAATTTTATTAAGGCCTTCATTAAAAGTAAAAACACCAGCATCGCGAACCTCTGTTCCGGGGTTCACCCTATTATCCAAAACGGCGCTACCGTCTTGGCCATTTACACTTAGATAATAACTCTCATCCAATTGGTATTGAGCGTTATCGCTATTATATAGGGTGGTGGCCATTATTCTATATCGGCCACCTTGATTATCTCCCAAACTAACGGTTCCAGCCAACACGCTTGAGGGGTACCTGCTAGGATTATTTAGGTGTGGTCCCCAATATTGCTGGACAACGAATACTTCTCCGCTAGCCATTTGGGCTGAAACTTCGTTTAAGGTGTCATTCGCTGCTATCACTGGCGTTGCAAATGAAATCATGCCGAGCATTGCTATCATTCCGATCAAAAGCGCAACTATATTTTGCCGCTTAACGTTGAAAAAATTTCTTAAATTTTTCAACATATTAAGCTAAGTAAATTACTAAAAAACAAAAAAACGACTTAATTAAAAAGCGTTTTTGTGTTTCTTTTGGTATTAAACTTTTGGTATTAAATTTTTGTTTTTATGTGTTGATTTTTGTTTTTCGTTTTTAAAATCCTCCTTTTTTTGGAATCGAACAATTTTATTGCCATTTAAGCTTAATTTGCAATTTTTTTGTCTTTATTTAATTCTAAACATATTACCATAAATACAAATAATTGTCAATATTATTATGGTAATGATAAAATAAAAAAATAATGGCTAAAATTAGCTATAAAAAAATAACAAAAATTTACTCTACAAAATATAATTGATTTTTTAACTTTTTGGCTAAAATAAAACAAATAAAATTATACGCTTACCAAAGCCTTAAAAGCAATATTTGTCTACAATGTCGTTGACATTATTATCTTTTTACAACAAAAAAAATACCCCCTTTTCTGGGGTATTTTTCCTTTATGAATCATTTTTTTAAAGTTGCTCTGCTTTTTCCACAGTTAATTCCAAGTTGTTGCGTAAAATTATTTTATCCCTTCTTTTGAGCGCTCCTTGCAAAAACAGCTTGGCCAAAGCATCCTCAATTTTATCCTGGACTACCCGCCTCAAAGGCCTAGCCCCCATGGTCGGATCAAAACCCAATCTTGCCAACTCTGCCAAGGCCTCTTCCTCAAAACCGAAACCAATCCCCTTTTCCTCCAGCCGCTCTGCCAGCTGTCCCAAAAATATCCTGGCAATCTCTGTTACATCCTCCAATCTTAAAGGTGAAAAAACGACAATTCCGTCAAAGCGATTGACAAATTCTGGCCGAAAATACCTTTTCAAATAATTTTCCATCAATATCTCCTTTATTACTGCCATGCTCTTACCTTCCTTTATACTTTCTTGAATAAATTCCGTCCCGGCATTGGATGTTCCAATAATAATCGTATTAGTAAAATCAATTATCTTACCATTGACATCGGTCAGTCTCCCGTCATCCAAAACCTGTAAAAATAAATCCAAAATCTCCGCATTGGCTTTTTCAATTTCATCCAAAAGCACCAAACTAAAAGGATACTTTCTAATTTTATCGGTCAAATAGCCGCCCTTGCCTGTCACTGTATCACCAATTATCCTAGCCAAAGCATCATTCGCCTGATACTCAGACATGTCTAGGCGCACCATATTTTTTTCCGAACCAAAATAAATTTCCGCTAACGTCTTGGTTACTTGAGTTTTACCTACGCCGGTCGGCCCCAAAAATAGAAAGGAAGCAATTGGCCGATCTTTGCCGCGCAACTCTGTCCGTGCTCGGCGCAACGCCCCACCAATCATCGCCACTGCTTCGTCTTGACCGATTATTCTCTCGTGCATTGCCTGTTCCAAAGTCAAAAGTTTCTTACTTTCTTCCATTGTCACTTTTGTCACTGGTATATTAGTCAATTCAGCCACCACTGTCGCCACGTCATCAGCGCCAACAATCGTCTTGCCGCCCCGATGTGTCTTGGCTAGAAACATTGCTTCTTCCAAAAGCTTAATCGCCTTGGCCGGCAAATATTCATCATGTAAATATTGGTTCGACATCTTGACTGCCGCCACTAATGATTGATATGAAAAATAAATCCCCTGCTCTGCCTCAAACTGCAAGGCTTTGGCTTCTAAAATACGGATTATTTCATCGTCCACTGGTTCATTAATCGGTACTTTCTGTAAAACCTTTAGCAGACTTGAGGCATCTATCCTCTCCCGGCAAGCATCGGGCGTAGTTGTGGCAATCACCAAAAAATTACGCGCTCTCATCTGTTCCGAAAAAACCTCCGCCAAATCCATCCCTTCTCCGCCTGTGGACACCCCCACGAGATGATGAATGTCTTCAACCACTAAAACAATATTTTTTGCTTTGCCAATCTCTCTCATTACCGACAAAACATTCGCCTCCATCGCTCCGAATTGTCCCGCCCCGGCAATTAATCCTGAAACTGACAGAGAAACCAGCCTCTTATCTTTGAGAATATCAGGCACATCCTCTCGCACCATGAATTCGGCTATGCCTTCCAAAATACTTCGCTTGCCCACGCCTGGATAACCGACTAAAAGTGCACCGACTTTATCCGCTTCCAAAACCCTAAAAATTTCCGCTATTTCCTTTTCCCGACCAATACAGGGCGCATAAGCTCCCGCCCTGGCCCATAAAGTCATGTCTCGGGAAATACTGTTCAAATGAGGCGTTGCTACTGCTGTATAAGCTCGATTCATGGCATTCTTTGGCTTCAGGCGTGAAAGCTGTTTGAATTGATGCCAGCGCCGAACCAAATAACTGTGTAAATCAACCCACGCCACCGCGTTCTCTATTTCCTTGTTGCCAATCTCAAGATCATACAAAATTTCTCTAGCCAGGCCTTCCTGCTCCGTTATTGCCAACAAAATATCCGTGGCATTAACTCTATCTTTGCGCTTTTTATAGGCTAAATAAAAAGCCAAGAGCATGGTCACTTTTGCTTCGCTCAAAATCTTTGTTTTTTTTGCGCCGATTGCTAACTTATTTAAACCATTTTTGACTTTATCCGTTAATTTTTCATAGTTAACGGACAATCTGGCAAAAACCAAGTTGGCCTGCGTACTAGCCAAAAAACTGGCCAAGAGATGAATATTTTCTAGTTGCCGATGTTCCAGCTTCTCCTCCAAAAGCCAAGCTTCTTCTGTTGCCAATTGACTTCTTTGATCTAAACTCTGAAAGATCTCTTTCTTTTTGAGTTTTTTTATCATTTGCCAATTAAACTGGGAGTCAGGCTGCTGCTGGCCGACAAATCTCCGCCAAATCGATTTAGCCTTCAAAAATGAATGCATCCTAGATTCTTTGTTTATCCGATAAACCAGGTAAAAATCAGCCAAAAGCGAAACCCAAAAAATAAAAGTGTATTCATTGCGCTTGTAGATAAAATCCTGCCACCATATCCCGTGTTTTCCCATTTCATAGATTGCGTAGAAAAGAAAAACAATTCCGGTCACCCCGAAAAGTAATACCAGGGTATTTATCATTGAGCGCACCTTCCTGGCATAGCGCTCGCCGCTAATTCCGCTCCGGCTAAATTTTTGTCCGAAATAAAAAATCTTCCCTTCTAAAAATAAGACTACGCCCAAGCCTTCACATATCCGGCATTTTTTACCAGCTATTTCTCCCTCCCCTTTACATTCCGGGCAAATATAAATTGGTTTATTTCGCTTTTCTTCTGACATGTTAAAAAATCAACAATTTAACAATGAAACAACTAACATCTTCCCATAGGTTCTAATTGTTTTAATGTTTTAACCTGCCCGCCATTCGCCTGAGGCGAAGCCGCTGGCAGGCGGGTGTTTTAATGTTCTAGTGTTTTAATGTTCTAGTGTTTAAATGCTTAAATGCTTAGATGTTTAAATGTTCTAATGTTCTAGTGTTTTAATACTAAAATAGTATTTCAATATGTTCCATAATTATCCAGACTGTGAAAATCGGCGCCACCAACCAAATAATCAATAATCCGATGATGATCGCCAACCATAAAAGCATCCAAACCAAACGCCAAGCCAAAACCACCAGGCGCACCACAAAACTGATCGCCCGGCCAAGAATACTGCGGTCGCCGTACATTGGCGTAAACATATTATAAAGCCAAATACCCAAAGCCAAAGCCCGCCAAGCTTCTTTTATCTGCCGACCGCAAAATAATAAAGAATTTTTCAGGCCTGTCGTATACCACCAAATCGGCCAATAGAAAAAATCCAGGATAATATCTATGACAAATAATTTCAGACCCAAAAACCATGAGTTATTCATGATTTAATTATACCAAATCTGTAAACTTTTGGGAAAATAACTCCTGTCACACCAGAAAATTTGTGTTGGCTCCAAGTTTGACTTGGAGCCCGATGTTTTTCTGCTCACAAAAAATCAGCGTATCATTGGTTCAACTCTCTGAGTTGAACCTATTTGTTTATCAAATACCAATCACTTCAAAAAATAAATAAAAAAGGCCTGACCAATTTCGTCAGACCCTTTCGGAGCAAAAGCTCCAATTTTTAGTTCAGGATCACGAGAAAACACAACTTCTCGTTCTCCCGAAAAAGCCGCCGCACCGTGGTGCTTTTCGACCGCGCCTGGTGCTCAGAAACTGCATCCTCCACCCCAACCGCCTTTAATGCCGCCGCCACTTCAGCCAACGGTATGTCGTTTCCGTTGATTCGGTAGTAAACATATGGCTTCAAAAACGGCTCCTTCCACTTGCCACGCCCCTCGGTCGCGACTCCAAGCTTCCCCTGGATATCCTGGGCGATCTTGACATCGTGACCTTTCCGCCCGGGTTGCGAATCCACCACCCAGATCACCTGCTGACCAAACGTCAGCTGCCGATAGCGCCGTTTCGCCGCCTGCCCAACGGTCTGTTTTATGGCGGTATCAGGGGCCACCACCACCAGTTCGAACAACCTCAAACCCTCAAAGGCAAAAATTGCGCTTTCCGTATGGCCACGCCGAACCGATAGCTCGGCGTTGTAAAGAGCCACGGCCGGCCAATAAGAGGTGGTAATATCCAAACCCGCCCTGAGCCCATAGGCCACAAATCGGCTGATGCTCTCCCACTCCCCTTGGATGACGGCACAGCGGACTCCGACGTAGATCAGCTTTGCCCGGGCCTCTTTGTCACCCTTGAGGGTCTCTTGATACTTCTCGGAAAATTTTTCCACGTCGGCCATCAAAATTTTAGCCCCTTTTTCGGTCAACGTTGGGTCATTGACGAAACTCACCGCCCCATCTACCCATTTCAGGGGATTGGGCTTCGCCGCCTCGGCCTTAAAAAGCCGAGAGAAATCATCGGCTTTTGGTAACGGCCACCAGTTGTAGTGATTTGCCAACTGGTAATAAATCCCCAACATGGCAATCACCACAATAATAACTGCAACCCAATTTCTTTTCATGACAAACCTCCACTTATTGAGTGAATATCTAATTTTACAACGTGAATTATGTTTTTATTTTCTCCTCATTCTACCCCCCCCCCTCATAAAAGTCAAGCCCAGTTGATCCCGAAGGTGATATTCCGAAATATCACCTTTAAAATTATTTAAACACCAAAAAGAACGGCTTTCACCGTTCTTTCAAACAAATTTTTCCTTTTTCCTTTTTAAATCCCAAATACTACCATCTGCTTCACTTCTAATTTCTCGCCCAATTTCGCCGTCATTTCATTAACTAGGTCTTTTACCTTTTTACTATCGTCTTTAATATACACCTGATCCAAAAGGCAAACTTGCTCGTAATATTTTTCCAGCTTTCCCTCGCTGATATTATCCCACATCGCCTCTGGCTTGCCTTCAGCCTTCAATTGTTCCTTATAAATTTCTTTTTCTTTTTCCACCACATCGCTCGGCACATCTTCCCGATTCACGTATTCTGGCTTCATGGCCGCCACTTGCATTGCAATTTCCTTGGCCAAATTCCTAAATTCCTCATTCTTAGCTACAAAATCAGTCTCACACGCCAGAAGAATCATCGATCCAATCCGGCCACCGGCATGAATATAAGCTTCCACCAAACCACTTTTGGCCACCCTTTCCGCTTGTTTCTTGGCCGCAATTTTCTGACCGCGCTTGCGCAAAAGTTCCAAAGCCATCTTCTCATCGTCATTGGCTTCTACGAGAGCTTGCTTAATATCCATAATCCCCGCACCGGTTTCATTGCGTAATTTTTGAACCAATTCCATGTTTGCCATATTTTTTATTTTTTAATAATTCACTTTACTAGTTACGAGTTACTAATTGCTAATTACTTAATCTACTTACTTCGTTTGCCTTGCTTATTGCTCTTTCCTCATCTCTTTTACTGGTTGCGCCGCCGCCGTCATTTTTGCCGCTTCTTCTTTGCCTTCTTTGATTGCTTCGGCTACCAATCTGGTGATCAACTCAACGCTCTTCACTGCGTCATCGTTGGCATAAATCTGATAATCTACGTCATCAGGATCTGTATTTGTATCCACAATACCTAGGGTCTTTACTTTTTTCACCTTTGCCTCTTTGGTCGCGTTCTTTTCTTCCTTCACGCCCACAATATAAATTAAATCCGGAACCTTCTTGATCATCCTGACTCCACCGATCATCTTTAAAAGTCTCTCCCTTTCTTCGGCGAAAAGTGCTCTTTCTTTCTTTGTATATTTCTTTTCATAATCGTTCTGTAAAGCATTTTCTTCCAAGCTGTCTAGTTTTTTTATCAGCTTATAAATCTCTTGAAAATTTGTAATTGTTCCTCCGATCCAACGTTCTACCACATAGGGCATCCCGCTCTCGGTCGCGTATTTTACAATAATGTTTCGGGCTTGCTTCTTGGTGCCCAAAAACATTACGATTCCACCCTTGGCGACTAACGACTTGACGATCTCTAGGGATTTCGTCAAACTTTCCACGGTTTTGTCCAAATCAAAAATATGCACGCCATTCTTCACGCCAAAAATAAATGGCTTCATTTTAGGATCCCATTTTGGCGTTCGGTGCCCAAAATGCAACCCGGCTCTGAGCAATTCCTTGCTCTCAGGTATCTTGACCATATTTATTTTCCTTTTATCCTCTACCCTTCTTATCCCGTCACTCGCGAGCGACAGGACAGGAAAATCTTTGTTAGAGTATGAGAATTTAGTTTATTAACAGTGTTTTCAGTCTACCAAAAGACCCCTCCCTTGTCAAATCAACCTGTCTGTGTTAATATGCTTATAACCTAATATTTTGTCTATTAACGCATATCTTATGAAAAAAAACATTCATCCGAAATATAACAAAAATTGCCAGGTCAAATGCGCTTGTGGTAATTCTTTTGTTACTGGCTCCACCAAAGATGAGATCTATGTGGAAATCTGTGGCGCTTGTCACCCCTTCTTTACCGGCAAACAAAAATTGGTTGACACTGCCAGACGTGTCGAGAAATTCCAAGCCAAAACCGCCAAATCCAAAGCCCTCTCCGACACCAAGCCCGCCGGCAAGAAAAAAGTCAGACGTGCCGTCAAAAAAGCAGCCAAATCTGAAAAGTAACTTTTTTATATTTAAAAATCCTGCTATGATTATATCAAAAGCGGGATTTTTGATACTCACACACATTACCAATATTTTACCAATATACAAATAAATCCCATCTCGCATATTAATTCTTGTTCTATTTGTATATTTGTAATTGATTTGTAAATTCGTAGATTTTATGGATTACTTCCAAAAGCTCCCCGAGCTCAAAGCCAAAAAAGACCAACTTCAGGCGGACTTGCAAAGTCAGGCTGTTTTGAGTAATCCCAAAAAACTAGGCTCTCTTAATAAAGAGCTCCACGAAATTAATAATGTCATTGGTAAAATAGAACAATTGCAGGAATTAGACAAAAATATCCGGGAAAATGAATTGATCATCAGCGGCGATGATAGTGATGAGCTGGTTTCTCTGGCTGTTTCTGATAACCAAAACCTGCTTGAAAACCAAAAAAAACTTTTAGCGGAAATCGAAGATTATTTCTTGCCCAAAAATCCTTTAGATAAAAAAAATGCTATCATGGAAATTCGCGCTGGTACTGGCGGCGAAGAGTCGGCTTTGTTCACCGCTGAATTATTCCGCCTCTATTCCCGCTTTGCAGAAAAACAAGGTTGGAAAACCAAAGTGGTCGACGCCAACCGCACTGGACTAGGCGGGTTCAAAGAAATAATCTTTGAAGTCACGGGCGATGATGCTTATGGCTGGCTCAAATATGAAAGTGGCACTCATCGCGTCCAGCGTGTTCCCGAAACAGAAAAAGCTGGCCGGGTGCATACCTCGGCTGTCACCGTGGCTGTTTTGCCAGAAGCTGAAGATGAAGAAGTAGAAATAAAGCCGGAAGATCTAAAAATCGATACTTTCTGTGCCGGCGGTCATGGCGGTCAGTCAGTCAATACCACCTATTCAGCTGTGCGCATCACCCACCTTCCCACTAATACTGTCGTCACCTGTCAGGATGAGCGTTCACAATTACAAAATAAAGAAAAGGCCATGCAGGTCTTGAAGTCCCGCATCCTCGCCAATATTGAAGAAGAACGCCGCAAAAAAATCTCTGCCGAGCGCAAATCGCAAATCGGCACCGGCGACCGCAGCGAAAAAATCCGCACCTACAATTTCCCTCAGGATCGCCTGACTGATCATCGCATCAAACAAAATTGGCACAATCTCTCGGTCATTATGGAGGGCGATATCAAAGATATTATCCTGGCTCTCAAAAAAGCCGATCAATAAAAAACCGGGTGTCTCACCCGGCTTTTTTGTTATCTTTGCATTTCTGCCTTTCTTTCGCCCTTTATCTTTTGTAAATTCTTAAAAATTAAATAACTATATATCATTCCCACCGGTGCGACCAAATAACTCACCAGATTAACCACCCAACTCCAAATGTCAGCCACCACAGAATTTTCATCCACTACCCAAAGCGGGATAGAAAAAACCATCATAAATAACCACACTAAAAGTCCCAAAAAAAGACTCCGGCCAACTACTGCCCACCAATAGCCTTTAGTCAATTCCTTACTGCGCTTCAGGGCCTTGCCAGCGCGATAACCTTCATAGATCAGACATAGGCCGGCAAAAGAGTAATAAACCGACATAATTATTCCCGGCACAATCAAAAGCAACGTCCAAAGAAGTGTGAAAATACCTACCAAAAAAGATACTAAAAAATATTTTCCCGCCAAGCTCCGACCCCGCTTGAATAATTCCATTATTTTTTCACTCTCTGCCGATTCCGGCGCCAAATAAACTGCCGCTTGTACCGCTATATTATAAAACACCACACAAAATAATGAAATTATTCCAGCCACTCCCAAAACAGTTTGCAATATCGCTCTTGTCGTGCCATCCATGCCGTCCCCCATTAACCAATATAATCCGAACACCACCGCCAAGGGCACAAAAGACAAAACAGCTATACCATAAAGTGCCAAAATCTTCACAATCTTCTGCCGGTAGATATTTACCGCCGAGACCAATAAATCCGTCGGGCCCTCCAGTCTCTCCGTCCACCTTTCTTTGGGTTTTATTTCCGCCGTTTGAGGCTCTTGTTTATTCTCCATATTTCTATTATATTTTATTTAATAATACCTTAATTATACCACTAACCTGTCTAACTGCCTATGACCATCAGCCAAGTCTGTTCGAAGGCCAAATTGCAGATAAAAAAAACTAGCCGGTCACCACAACTTGATGCGGAAATTTTATTATCTTTTGTTTTGAATAAACCCAAAGAATTTCTTTACGCCAATCCTGATTATCACCTCACCCAAAATCAACGCTCCAAATTTCAAACCCTTATCTCTCGCCGTGCCGCTGGCCTGCCTATCGCTTATTTAGTCGGTCATAAGGAATTCTATGGCCTAGATTTTATTATCAACAAAAACGTCCTTATCCCCCGGCCCGAGACTGAATTAATGGTCGATGAAGTATTAAACCACTTGCGCTTTACGCCTTGTTCGTTACCCCTTACTCTTATTGATATTGGCACCGGCTCCGGCTGTATCCCTATTGCCATAGCAAAAAATATGAATACTGAACTAAGAATTATGATTTACGGGACGGATATCTCCACAAAAGCATTACCTGTCGCTCGCCAAAATGCCAAATTTCATAAAGTCGAGCAAAAAATAAAATTTATTCAAAGTGACTTATTAAAAAATATCCTTAATTCATTATTCATAATTCATAATTCATTTATAATCATTACCGCCAATCTCCCCTACCTCACCCCCGCTCAATATCGCGCTAATCCTAATTTAAAATATGAACCCCGCCAAGCTCTTATTGCTGGTCCTTATGGTCTCAAATATTACCATGTGCTAATCCAACAAACCAAAACTTTAACCCGCACTACTCATTACTCTTTGCCTATTACTCTTTTCTTGGAAATTGATCCCAGCCAAACCAAAAAAATCCAAAAAGTTATCCACCACCACCTCCCTAATGCCCAAATTTCCCTCAAAAAAGACCTCTCTGGACGAAACCGTTTAGTCATTATAAAATTAAATCATAAATAACAAAAAGCCATTAAGATTAACCACCCGAAAGGAGGTGAAACCAAAATGGCTAAGTCTAAAAAAGACCACAGCCCGCCTATTCCTATTTTTAACAGGATTGAAGACGCAGAAGCGACTACCCCTCGACCGGAAAAATTCTTTCTGCAAGAAGAGGGGCAAAGAATCCTCATGGTTCTCAAAAAAATAGGAAAATTATATGCATACTCTGCTCAAGGCGCGGCCTAAACAAAAAGCCCTTCTTCTTTGTTCAGAATCTTGAACATTCACTGAAGAGGGGCTTTTTATTTTAATATTATTCTAATTCTCAAATAACCGATTCAAATCTATCCCAATCATAGTCTCCGGCTTTTCCAGCCCAAGCATCGAGAGAATCGTCGGCGCCACATCCACCAAAGCGCCTCTGATCTTCAAATTATACAACTCTTTATTTTCTCTCTTGGGAAATCTGCCCAAATATTCCTGTTTGGCCAAAACCACTGGTACTGGAAAGTTGCTATGCTCTTTGTCTATCTGCTTAGTTTCCAAATTAATAATTTCCTCGACATTGCCGTGATCCGCCGTGACGATCACTTGCCCGCCCCTTCGAACTACTTCTTCAATAATCTCCTCTAAGCACTTATCTACTGTCTCCACTGCCAACTTACTGGCATCTAGATTACCCGTGTGCCCGACCATATCCGGACTGGCAAAGTTTATCACGATAAAATCAAACTTCTCGTCCCTGATATTCTCCAGCACTTTGTCCTTAATCAAAAAAGATGACATCTCCGGCTTTTGATCATAGCTTGTCACATTAGGCGAAGGCGCAAGAAACCATTCCTCACCGGGAAAAGGCTCCTCTTTTAGGCCGTTTAGAAAAAAGGTTACGTGCGCGTATTTTTCTGTCTCTGCGATATGCAGCTGTTTCATCCCCGCCTCGCTGATCACCCTGGCCAAGGGCGCCTCTACTTCTGTTTTGGCAAAAGCCGCTTCTATTGGGAAATTTTTTTCATATTTCGAAAATCCTACAAACAACAAATTTTTGTAATTCTTCGGTTTCTTAAATCCCTTAAAATCTTCAACCATCAGCGCTTCTGTCATCTGCCTGGCTCTATCCGCCCGAAAATTGAAAAAAATTATTGCGTCATTATCTTGCATTTCCACCACTGGTGCCCCATTCCGTCCCAAAGCCACCGGCTCAAATTCCTCATCAAAAATACCTTTGGCATAAGATTTCTCTATCTCTTCCACGGGATCATCTACCAATATTTTTGTTTGGCCAGTAATGACTCCATGAGCTTTTTCTATCCTGTCCCAGTTACTGTTTCTATCCATGCCGTAAAATCTCCCACCCAAACTAGCAATCTGCCCGCAATTCATTTTGTTAATCGCGCCCATTATTTCTCTCAAAAATTCCAAGCCACTGTCTTTGGCTGTGTCACGCCCATCCAAAAATAAATGCAGATAGGTCTTGGTGTGCAGATTATTTTTGGCCGCCAGATCCAACAACGCCAATAAATGTCCCTGATGCGCGTGCACGCCGCCATATCCCAAAAGACCCATCAGGTGCAAATTAGAGTTATTGTTCTTGACATGGTTGATCGCTTTCAAGAAAGCTGGGTTCTCAAAAAAATTACCCGTGGAGATCTCCCGATTTATTTTTTCCAAACTCTGTAAAAATATTTGTCCCGCCCCGATAGTCAAATGTCCGACTTCCGAAGTGCCCATTTTGCCCCATGGCAAACCCACTGCCTCGCCCGAAGCTTGGAGCAATGTTGAGGGATAATTCTCCAAGAGATAATCCCAATATTTTAATCTGGCGCTGGTCACAGCGTTGCCGACCGTCGACGGCGCTACGCCCCAACCATCCAAAATTATCAGTACAACTGGTTTAGAGGTCATAAGGATGTATTTTTTCACCTTTCAAGACTTTATCCATCTCCTGCTTTATAATCTGATCATACTCTTCAATTGAGCGCAAAAATTGGGCCTTTTTCAGCTCGTCTTTCTCCATCTCGGCTTTTACCACTTTATTATTACGCTGGTAAACCGTATAGGTGATCGCCAAGATGATTTTCTCTTTTTGGACCTCGTCCAAGCCCAAACCCTCCAGATACTGGTCAATTGTTTTTTGGCTTATATTGTTCATATGGTTAGTTAATATTGTTCACATTTACATTATAATATTTAGATAAAATAAGGGCAAATCCGCCCAAACAGCTGACTTAAAATTATTTTTTTATTCCGTGTTTCTTTTGCACTATCTCTTTCCATTTATTATATCTTTTTACCTCTTTCAATTTTAAAAATGGCAATTTATAAATTATCCTTGGCAGCCATCTACTGATCAGACCTTTATCTGTACTGGCCTTGAATAAAATCTCCGGGATATATACGCCGGTCTTCCCTCGGTCCAGCAAAGTCAGCCACAAATCCCAATCCTGAAACTTTTCCAAGCTCTCATCAAATCTGGGAAAAACCTCTCTCCGCAAAAGCGAACAGGTATTGACGTAATTATTCTCTCGTAATTTTCCAGCCTCAAACGGCCAAAATTTAAATTTCTTCCAGCCGTATTGGAAATCTGCATAAACATAAGATTTATCCGGATTTTTATCTAGCGTTTTTTTCATCTTCTCTAGGCAATCATTCCTGAGTTCCATATCCGCGTCGCAAAATAACACCAACTCCCCTTTTGATTGGTCAAAACCAAAATTTCTCGCTTTCGGCGCACCCCCATGCTCAATACGAAAATTGGAAATTGGAAATTGGAAATTGGAAATTCCAGAGCCGCTAGGCTCTGGTGATCCATCATCCACTACCACCACTTCAAAATCCTTAAAAGTCTGCTTGGCCAAACTAGCCAAACATTTTTCCAAGCCTTCCCAATTATTGTACACCGGTATAATAACAGAAACCATACACGTTAAACTTTAAACTCCAATTTCCAAATAATTTCCAAACCCCAAATCCAAAATCCTAAATATTTGAGCTTCGGACTTTGGGCTTGATTGGATATTTGGCTTTTGACATTTTATTAGTGAATTAGAAATTGTTAAATTTATCTACATCTTGTGTCTTGCAAATAAAATCTTCACTTCAATATCTCTTCCATCTCTTTCCCTAATATCGCCCAATCAAACTCCCCTTCCACTCGCCTTTTTCCATTATCCCCCATCTTCCTTGCCAATTCTTTGTTGTTAAATAATTTTATAATCGCTCCGGCTATCTCCTCATGATTTTCTGGATCAACCAAAATTCCTGTTTCTCCGTCAATTACTGCCTCGCTCGCTCCGCCGCTCTTACCGGCAATTACCGGCTTGCCCGCCATTGCCGCTTCTAGATAAACTATTCCAAACCCTTCTATATCATCTTTGGTTTCTCTCGCCGGCATAATAAAAATATCACATAAATCCAACCACGCCCACTTCTCATTTTCACTCACCCCGCCAATAAAAATAACGTTTATTCTTGTCTTCTCCCGCCCGCCATCGCTAGCCGCGAGGCGTTGCGGGCGGGTATATTCTTGTCTTCTTGTAATTTTTTCCAATCTTTCCCGATCCGGCCCCTCGCCCGCAATCACATAAATCAAATCTTCGACTTTTTCGCCGATCTTTGGCATTGCCTCTATCACTTTGTCAAAACCTTTTCTCTCCACCAACCTGCCAATGGACAATAAAATCTTTTTGCCAACTAAATTATGTTTTTCAATAATTTTATTTTTATATTCTTGTCTTCCTGTATTCTTGTCTTCCTGCTTGCCAACCCCCGGATAAATCACTTTTGTTTGCTCTTGGCCAATCCCAAATCCCTCCGCTATTCGCCCCGTACTCTGGCTATTAACAGTTATCGTCTTGGCTTGCTTCAAAATAATTTTTACCAAAAACTCTTTTAATTTATTTTTTTTAGCTAATAGTAAATCCCGGCCATGAACGGAAATAATATAAGGCCTGCCCCAAAAAATAGAAATCAAATATATCGCCAAGCCTGTCGGCCAGATGTCCCCGGCCCACAATCTTTCTATTGTTTCTTTCCTGCTAATCCGCCCAATCTTAAATATCATTGGCCACCATCTAGGCCAACACCACCTCGCCATCAACTGCTCTCTAATAATTCTAAAATTAAATGCGCTCTCTCTATTATTATTGTGTTCTTGTGTTGTTGTATTTTTGTCTCTTTGCTCCTCGGTCAGCACTACTATCTTATCCTGTGGCAAATTCTGGCATAAATTAAAATAGTAATTGGCCACTCCGCCAATTTTAGGATAAAAATCCAAAGTGACAAGCAGAGTTTTTCTCATAAGCTAGCTCTTGGTTATTGATTCCCAAATATCCAAAAAGTCTCTTTTCCCCACTCCCCGGAAAATAAATAAAGCGCCAAAATAGACCACCGCTCCAAGGGGGATTAAAATCAAAAAATTTACCCTTGGCAAAAGAAAATAAATCACCCCGGCCATGATTATCGCCGCCAAGAGCGCTTTCAAAAAATTACCGATCAGATACCATGGATTGTAATTGATAATTTTGGGCACCCAGTACATCCCCAAAATAAATAACACGACCGTACTTACAAGCGAACTGACTGCCGCCCCAAGATAACCATACTTGGGAATTAAAATTATATTTGAAACAACACTCACCAAAACGGTCACTCCGGAAATCACTGTATTAGTCACCTGTTTATTGCCGGCGTTCAAAAGATAGCCTACCGGATAATTGATAAATAAAAAAAATAAACTCACCATCAAAATCTTCAAAGGCAAAATAGAATTAGCATAATCAGCGGTATAAATCTTCAAAACCACCGGCTCCGCCAAAACGATCACCCCCGCCGCCAAAGGTAAACTGATAATCATCAAATAATGCATGGCTTTTTCAAAAGTTTTCTTCAATCTCTCTTTGTCGGTAGCAAAATATTCGCTCATGGCTGGAAAAAGCGCCGCCATAAAAGCCATGGGCAAAAATTGTAAAGCTGAAGTTACTTTGCTCGGAATACTGTACCAACCCACATCAGCGTCACCGCGCAAAATAGAAAGCAGAACGGTGTCCAAAGAGCTATAAATTCGGCTGAAAATCCCGTTTAGCGCAAAGGGAATACCAATGATAAACAAAGTTTTCAGAACAGCCGGTTCATAATGCGGGATTATTTTTATCTTTAAATATTGGCTGATCTTTATGATAGAAAATATTAAATTGAACAAACTGCCGCACAAAAGAGCCGTCATCAAAAATACCAACCCCAAATGAAAATACAAAACCAAAACACCGAGCATTACCGTTATCAGTTGCAACCCCACCACGCCGACGCTCTCGTATTTAAGCTTCTGGTGCCCGCGCATTACCGCCCAAAAAGTCATCGTAAATGAATCCAAAAACATGATCACCCCGGAAATATAAACCAAATTCTTGGTCAGGGTCGGATAACCCAAAATATTGATCATCACCACTACCGCCAGATAGGTTACCACAGCCAAAGGAATCTTTAAGGCAATAATATTAGCCAAATAATCCTGGGTCTTCTCTTTATACTTGGCCACTTCTCTCGTCAAAACAGCCGCCAATCCCAAATCGATAAAAATAGCAAATAACGTCGTGAATGACAAAGCAAAAACATATTTACCAGTGTCTTCCGTACCCAAAAATCTGGCAATCAATGAAAAATAAACAAAAGCCAGCACTTTTTGAATTACCAAAGCGCTCGTGTAATAAGTCGTATTTCTGGCAATTGAATCTTGCTTTTTGATCTCTTTCATAAATCAATAAATTACCGAGTCAGCGCTAAATGCGAGTATTTGAGAGTGATAAATGGAAAATCAAGCACAGCGAGGCGTAGTAAATTCGTGGGAGCGGAAATCTTATGTGAGCCGGGACCCGCGAATTTACACGTAAGCGAAGCGTAGATTTTCTT
>JAAZMX010000041.1 GCA_012798565.1 Candidatus Kuenenbacteria bacterium | reverse complement strand
GAAAACGCTTTTATTTATACTTAAAAGAAATGGAATTTAGATTTAACCACCGGAAAGATGATAATTTGGCCAAGGTTATTAAAAAAATTATCAAAAAACATTACTAATTAATTGTCTGTTCTAGACAAGCACCTTAATTATTTAATTTCCAATGAGCAACGTAGGGGTAAATATTGTACAGAAAAGAAAAATAATAAAAGAAGTGGCGGAAATAGTAAGGAAGCGCCAGACTGGTGAGGGATCCGGCCATGATTGGTGGCACACTTATCGAGTGTGGCAGATGGCTAAACAGATAAACAGCAAAGAAAAGGCTGATTTTTTTGTGGTTGAATTGGGAGCTCTACTGCATGATATTGCCGATTGGAAATTCCATAAAAAAGATATTAATGCTGGCGTGAAAGTAGCGCAACAAATTTTAACCCCCAAAGGTGTGCCGCTAGAAATCATGGAACAAGTCGGGGATATTATAACAACAGTGTCATTCAAGGGCGCCGGAGTAAAAACACCAATGAAAACATTGGCGGGGAAAATTATTCAGGATGCCGATCGCCTAGATGCTCTGGGAGCAATAGGAATTGCCAGGGCGTTTGCTTATGGCGGACATAAGAATAGACCAATATATAGTCCTGGCGCAAAAACTATTATGCACCAATCATTCAAGCATTATCAAAAAACACAATCGGGTAATACCATTAATCATTTTTATGAAAAACTATTGCTCTTGAAAGACAGGATGAATACGAAGACTGGAAAGAAGATGGCCCAGCAAAGACATAAATTTATGGAGACATATCTAAAGCGATTTTATAAAGAATGGGAAGGAACAATATAGATAATAATATTATTCTAAAATCAGCTCTAAGCCGGAGCTGGTTTTGTTTTGCGAGGAGGGATTTTGATGATATAATCAAAATATGAAGACAAAAATCATTGCCATATTTTTTGTGATATTAGCGATTACTCCCCTATTTTTGGGTTGGCCAACATGGGCGGAAGAAAATAATGAACTCGAGACAGCACAGGCTGAAAAAAGCCAACTGGAAGCAGAACTGGCGGATATAGAAGCGCAGATCAACGATTATCAAAATCAGCTCAAAACAATCAAGGGTGAAAAGAGTACTCTGCAAAACAAGATCAAACAACTGCAAACTCAGCAATCAGCGGTGAACCTGCAAATCAAAGCGACTAATCTGAAAATTGACCAAATAGAAAAAGACTTGGGCGAAACAAGGGAGCAAATCGACGACAAAACCGAGCGGGCGGAACGTCTGCAGGGGCAGATAGCGGAAATCCTCCGAGCGATAAACAGAAGCGATCATTACTCAATTGTCTATCTACTCGCGGCCAGCGAAAACTTATCCGAGGCTTTTGACGAAATAGAACAATATGCTCAACTGTCCAGCGGCCTAAAGGATCTACTGACAGAAACCAAGGAAATCAAAAAGCAACTGGCAATAGAGGCAGAAATATTGGAAGACAAGCAGACAGAGGCCAAGGATTTATTATCAATAAAAGTGCTGCAAAAACAGCAACTGACTGGCCTGGTTGGCGAACAAAATACTCTGCTCAAAGAAACCAAGGGCAAGGAGGCCAATTATCAAAATATTTTGAGTGACGCGCAAAAAAAGGCGGCGGAAATCCGCAACCGCCTGTATCAGCTTTTGGGTGTGAGCCAAAATATTACTTTTGGCCAGGCAGTGGAAATCGCTACTTGGGCGTCAGGACAAACCGGGGTCAGAGCGGCTTTTCTTTTGGCGGTTTTGACGCAAGAATCGAATCTGGGCAAAAATGTGGGCACTTGTAATCGAGCTGGCGACCCGCCGGAAAAAAGCTGGCGCGTAGTGATGAAGCCAACTCGCGATCATGAACCATTCAAGACTATCACAACGGAACTAGGGATGGACATAGATACGACCCCGGTATCATGCCCAATGAGAGACAGCAAGGGCAAACAAATCGGCTGGGGCGGAGCGATGGGTCCGGCCCAATTTATCCCCTCAACCTGGATGGGCTATAAAAGTAAAATAGAAGCCATCACCGGTAAGACAGCTAATCCGTGGGATATCAGAGATGCTTTCATAGCGGCGGCCATCAAACTCAAAGCCGATGGCGCGGGCACAAAGAGCGGCGAGTGGACGGCGGCGATGAAATATTTTTCCGGCGGAACCAATACTAAATACAGATTTTATGGGGATAATGTGGTGGCAACAGCCGATAAATATCAGGAAGATATAGACGCGCTGAATAAATAAATTCAAAATTTAAAAATCAAAAATCAAAATTTTGGTATCCCCCTTCGGGGGATAGATCAATTTTAAATTTTTCACTGTCATTTTACATTTTGATATTTGCATTTTGGTTTTTTATGATTGTCTCCCTCAAACATAAAATAGAAAACATCACGGCAGTAGGCAAAAGAATCGCCCCGGCTCTGAAAAAGCTAGGCGTTTTGACAGCGGAAGATTTGCTCAACTATTTTCCTTTTCGCTATGAAGACTGGAGCCGGGTCAGAAAAATAGAAGAATTGGAACCAGGGATGACAGCCACGGTTGAGGGACAAATCGAGATCATTCAAAACAAGCGTTCACAGTGGAAAAAAAGACTGGTGACCGAAGCGATCGTCACTGACGGCACAGAGAGTGTCAAAGCAATTTGGTTTCATCAGCCATATCTAATCAAAAATCTGCGGCCGGGCGAACATCTTTTTTTGTCCGGTAAGGTGGAGGACAAAAACGGAGAGTTGCAATTTGTTCATCCGAATTATGAAAAAATCAGCCGCTACAAACAGGAGATGACCCACACGGCGAGAATCGTGCCGATTTATTCTTTGACCAAAAATCTGACTGAAAAACAATTACGCTATGTGATGAGTCAGATCATCGGATTATCTCATTACTTCAAAGACTGGCTGCCTGAAGATATTATCAAAAAAAATAACCTATTGCCGCTGTCCCAAGCGATCAAACAGATACATTTTCCTGGCAACCAGCAAAATCTCAACCAAGCGCTAGAGAGAATAAAATTTGACGAACTTTTCACCGTGCAGATGCGTTCAGCTCTAGCCAAAAGGGCTCTGCAACAAGCCCAGGCGCAAAAAATAGAATTTCAGGAAAAAGAAACCCAAAAATTTGTCCGGACTCTCCCCTACTCTTTGACCAAAGCGCAAAAGATTACCGGCTGGGAAATCATCAAAGATTTGGGCAAAAACAAGCCGATGAATCGACTGTTGGAGGGCGATGTCGGTTCAGGCAAAACTATTGTGGCGTGTCTGGCTATTTTGAATACTGCTTTGGGCGGATATCAGACCGCTTATATGGCCCCGACGGAAATTCTAGCTAGACAGCACTATGAAAATATCACCAAGCTGTTCAAGGACTGGCCGATAAAAATCGCACTTTTAACCAGCGCGGACAAACGGACCAACGTAGCCATAACCGCTGACAAAGAAATTTACAAACGGATAACCGAGGGCAAGCTCGATCTGGTGATCGGCACGCATGCTCTGATTCAGAGCAAGGTTAATTTTAATAAACTAGCCCTTATTGTCATTGATGAACAGCACCGCTTTGGCGTGGGACAGAGAAAAGCGCTCAAACAGAAAAACAGTGATGGCACTATCCCCCATCTCTTGTCCATGACGGCGACGCCAATACCTCGTTCGCTCGCCTTAACAGCCTATGGCGATTTGGATCTGTCGGTGATTAATGAGATGCCAACGGGCAGAAAAGAAATCAAGACGGAAATCGTGCCGCCAGAACGCCGGCCGGATAAATATAAATTTGTTTTGGAACAAATCAAGGCCGGACGGCAAGCTTTTGTGATTTGCCCCCTGATTGATCCATCGGATAAACTCGGGGTCAAGGCGGTCAAAGACGAATATGAAAAATTGGATAAAAAAATATTTCCGGATTTACCGATTGGGCTGATGCACGGGAAACTGAAACCGCAAGAAAAAGAAAAAGTAATGCGTGATTTTCTGGAACAAAAAACGAAAATCCTCGTGTCCACGCCAGTGATTGAAGTGGGGATTGATGTGCCGAACTCAACTATGATTTTGATTGAATCAGCTGAGAAATTTGGTTTGGCGCAACTGCATCAATTCCGCGGCCGGGTGGGGCGGAGTCAGGAACAGTCATATTGTTTTCTATTTACGGAATCAAATAATGTGGAAGCGATCCGGAGATTGCAAACTTTGGCGCAATGTAAAAATGGTTTTGAATTGGCCGAGCGGGATCTGGAATTCCGCGGCCCAGGCGAAGTGTATGGTATCCGACAGTCTGGCTATAATGATCAGCTAAAAGTCGCCAAACTGACTGATTATATTATCATTAAAAAAAGCAAAACCGCGGTGGAGGAAATTTTGACCGCGGATCCAACTTTGACAGCACACCCACTAGTCAAACAAAAACTAAGTAAATTCGAGACAGAGGTGCACTGGGAATAAAAAGGTAAGGGGCAAAAGGCAAAGGGCAAAAGAATTTTTAATTTTAAATTTTTAATTTTTAAATAATCTCTTAATTTTCTAAATTTTCAAGCTAAACGAAGAGGACGCTTACCTGCACAATAATTACCAGCCCTTAATTTCTCTATTTCTTTATTTCTTAATTTCTTTCCCATTTTGACAAAATCCTATAATTCTGATACTATAGAAAAGTCTAAGCGGACTGAAGCTTTTAAATTATATTATTAAGCTAATCTAAGAGGATTACCTCTTTTTGTTTATCTTTATGCAGATTTTGGATATCGCACAGATCGTTGTCGCTATTTTACTTATTATCACTATTCTTCTTCAAAACAGAGGCTCTGGCCTCGGCGCTGCTTTCGGCGGGGAGGGCAATATTTATATGGCCAAAAGAGGCGCGGAGAAATTCATCTTCTGGGCCTCCATTGTGCTATCCGTGGCTTTTCTCGGACTTGGAATGGCGCGCATCATCCTCCAATAAACTCTATGAGCGAAAACTCACAGTCCCCGGCTGAAGATAATAAGCCGGGCAATAAATTTTGGGCGATTTTTAAAAAATTGAATATTTTTGGCTATCTCAAAAAAGAAACGGCGGATAAAGAGCAGGAAACAGCCAGCACAAAAAACATAGATGAAATGCTGGTGGAGAAACTAAATACGCAAAGATTGCCCAGCTGGAAACAACTGAAATATTTGCCGAGATTCTTGTCGCCTAAGGAAAAGAATATCATGAGGCTGGCAGTCACGGTAATCGTCATAGCGCTCGGACTGATGGCTTATTTCTTGGTCAGAGATAATCTGGTGGAAAAACCAGCCCGGGGCGGGACATATGCCGAGATTTTGATTGGTACGCCGCAAAATATCAACCCTCTTTACTCTGCCTCAAATGAGGTGGATAAGGATTTGAGTAAATTAATTTTTGCCGGTTTGATCAGCCAAAATAGCAAAGGCGAATTAATCCCGGATTTGGCCAAAGAATGGTTCGTGGATGAAGCAAAAACTCAATATACCTTTAAACTGCGCGACGATATCAGCTGGTCTGACGGAGAAAAATTTACCAGTACTGATGTAGTCTTTACGATCGAGGCCATCCAGAATCCGCTCTATGAAAGTCCTCTCCGTGCCAGCTGGGCCGGCATCACGCTCACGGCTATTGATGATTATACAGTGCAGTTTAATTTGCCGTCGGTTTATGACGCATTCTTGAAAAATCTGACCGTGGGTATTTTGCCGGCGCATCTCTGGCAAGATATTATGCCGGAAAATGCCACTTTGGCGGAATTGAATATCAAGCCGGTCGGTTTGGGTCCGTATCAATTTGATTCTTTTATTAAAGACAAACAAGGCTATATAAAATCATACGCCCTGAAAGCGAACGAAGACTATCATTTGGACGGACCATATATTGAAGAGCTAACTTTTAAATTCCAGCCGACTTTTGAGGCAGCGGTCGATGCCCTGAAAAACAGAAACGCCGATGGTTTAAGCTATTTGCCACAAAATCTGAAAAGTTTTCTGGAGACGCGCAAGGATCTGATTTATTATTCCATTCCCCTGCCCCAATACACCGCGATCTTTTTCAACCAAACCAAGAACACGGCCCTAGCTGACAAAAAAGTCAGACAAGCATTGAGTTTGGCTATTAAAAAAAATAAGATAGTGGAAGAAATACTCCATAATGAAGGGACGGTGCTCGAGGGGCCATTAACGCCAGATATGCCCGGCTACGAGAAAGCGACCAGCGAACAATTTGATGTGGAAAAAGCCAAGAGCCTCTTGGCCGAAGCTGGTTGGCAAAAGAAGGAAATGAAAGAAGAAGAAAACAAAGAAGCGACAACGACTGAAGACAGGCTAGAGAGTGACGGCAATGGCTGGAGTAAATTTTTATTTAAAAATAACCAGGAATTGACAGTAGAAATAACCACCACGGACCAGGCCCAGTCTATGGCTATTGGCGAATTGATTCAAAAATATTGGCAGGGCATCGGAGTTAAGGTAAATCTGAAAACCGTGGAGATCACTAAAATACAAAAAGAAGTAATCGCGGAAAGAAATTTTGAAGCTTTGCTGTTCGGGGAAATACTCGGCAATGAACTGGATCTTTATCCTTTCTGGCATTCCAGCGCTGCCGGCAACCAGGGCTTGAATATTGCTGGCTGGCGCAGTGAACCGGGCGATAAACTCCTGGAAGCTATTAGAAAAGAAACGAATATCGAAGAAAAGGCAAAAAAATTAAAGGAGTTACAAACCTTGATCCAAAATGATATGCCGGCAATATTTCTGTACAATCCTAATTATACCTATGTCATGACTGACAAAATTAAAGGAGTTAATTTGAATAAAGTAATTGATCCAACGGACAGGCTGAGTGGCATCACCAGCTGGTATATCAAAACCAAGAAGGGATTTAAATAAACCTTGACTAAATTGTTCATGGTTAAATTGCTAAATTGTTTCCGTGTTTAAGGGTCTGTCAATGTTTGTAGGCCGGAGTGGTGAAATTGGTAGACACGCAGCGTTCAGAGCGCTGTAGGAGCAATCCTGTGGAGGTTCAAATCCTCTCTCCGGCACCAACTAAGATTGATGGCGCAAACAGACTATTCTTTTCTCTAATTTTTAATTTCTAGCTAATTTTTGATTTCTTTCTCTTTTCTCTTTGTCCCGAACCCCCTTACCTGGGAGCAAGTGGACAAAAACATCTTTCCGGCGCTTTTCAGACCGAGAAGGATACTAATTTATTAATTAAGGCTCTAGACTAGCAAGCCCACTAGTTAATAATAAAATTTTAAGATGTTCCACAGCTCTTTTTCCAGCTTATCAGATTTCTTGCCATAGCGCCATTCAGATTCTTTCAGGTGTAGGTCAAAGTTCTTTTTAACCCCATT